>NZ_VPBV01000054.1:0-5471 GCF_013418545.1 Acinetobacter sp. YH12136 | reverse complement strand
ATTTTCTGACTTAAATTTCGCTCAAATAAACTTCGAGTAATTTAAACCAATCAATCAATGAAATATTTTCGATCAATCAATCAGTAAAAATCCACACAAGTTGTTCTTCATAATCTCTTAATGATCTCAACTTCTACCTCGTCAGTAGAAATTTTAACGCAAAAAATTCTCTACAACTTAACCCTGTGAGCTAAGTTTGTAGGCTGTTTCGCGTCGGGATGTGTGCATTCTAGGGGATTTCAAAATCTTTGCAAGCCCCAAATTAGGATATTTTTCACGTATGTATTTTTTTTCTACAAAAATACTTGGTTTTTTAATTTTTTAGCTATTTTTTCATCAAATTTAAATAAAAACTCACATCTACAAAGTAAAGAGGGCTTTTTTATCCATACTTTTATGGGCTCAAATCGGTCAAGTTTTGCAGGCTGTAATCAACGATTGCCAATGTATACAATTCTTTTTGTCTTATGATATCTAAAAAAATTTTACATCTCAGTTAAAAATGCTTTTGCATTATCCAGAATCATATTCCTACATACGGCGTACCTATCATTGATTTCATATCAGTGTGGAGGTCTTGTCCGTTGATTAAAAGTTGGTGTTCAGCATTTACATTATTGATTTCAAGTCGAATGAGTCTACTCCTCTATTCAACAAGTTTAGATCGCGCCATCCACATACACTACCTACAAGAGGTTTTGCCGTATAAAAGTAGCTTTAGCTTTGAATTTTGAATTTAGGTCTTAAAGTTTTAAGAAAATTTTTATAAAACAAAGAGAAGTAATCTTACATTTTACCTTTAGATATAAAATACAACAAAACTAGAGGCAAAAAAAAGAAAGAGATCTCTCCCAAAATCTCTCCCTCGGAGTTGAATCTATATGCGATCCATATATCGTTATTATAGTTATACGAAAAAAAAGAGTCCCCTGGGGAAGGGACTTGTAAATTGTGGAGCTATAGTTATAAGTACCCTCTAGATCTGTTTTGTACACTGTGTCTAGATGGGTAAATCTTATACATAACTGAGCAAAAATGCAAGCTGCTTGGCAAAATTTAAGTGTTGTTTTTATAAGGTTTTTTTTGAATCTACTTATTCATATAATTAATATACCAAACAGAAAATAAAAGCAGACCGAAGCCTGCTTTTATTTCAATCACTTAGAATGGATCTAGTCCGTAAATGTGACTTTGGCAATGGCTTTTTTACCCGCCTGAATAATATATGTTGCGTTTTCTTTGACCGAGAAACCCGCATCGACCACATTCCAATCTACTTTCACTGCGCCACGTGCCACAGCATCTTTGGCTTGCGCAGCATTTTTAGTTAAACCTGCAGCACGTACAATAGAAGCAATAAATAATTCGCCACCAAATTCAGCACGTGAAATCGTCACTTCTGGCGTACCTTCAGGTAATTCACCTTCAGTAATAATATTACCCGCACCTTTATGCGCATTGGCTGCAGCTTCGCTGCCGTGGAAACGCTCAACCAATTCGAGTGCCAAAATCTTTTTGATTTCTTGCGGATTACGACCTTCTGCCATTTCTTTAAGCAAAATTTCAATTTCATCCATCGACTTGAAGCTGAGTAACTCAAAATAGCGCTCAATCAGACTATCAGGCATCGACAAGACTTTTTGATACATCGCACCCGGTGCATCAAATACGCCAATATAGTTGCCTAAAGATTTAGACATTTTATTCACGCCATCTAAGCCTTCAAGAATTGGCACAGTAATACAAACTTGCGCTTCCTGATCATAACGACCTTGCAAGGTACGTCCCATCAACAAGTTAAAGGTCTGGTCTGTACCGCCCAATTCTACATCGGCTTGTAATGCCACCGAGTCATAACCTTGTACCAACGGATACAAAAATTCGTGAATCGCAATCGGTTGCTGGTTGTTATAACGCTTGGTGAAGTCATCACGTTCCAACATACGCGCTACGGTTTGCTGCGATGCCAACTGAATTAAGTCTGCTGCAGTTTTTGTTGCAAACCATTCAGAGTTAAACACCACTTTGGTTTTATTTGGATCAAGAATTTTAAAAACTTGTTCCTGATACGTTTTGGCATTTTCCAAGACTTTTTCACGTGACAACGGCGGACGTGTAGCACTTTTACCTGTTGGGTCACCAATCATGGCAGTGTAATCGCCAATCAAGAAAAATACTTCGTGACCTAAGTCTTGGAATACTTTTAATTTATTGATTAATACCGTATGCCCCAAGTGTAAATCAGGTGCAGTCGGGTCAAACCCCGCCTTAATTTTTAAAGGACGATTCTCTTTTAATTTCTTTAGAAGATCTTCTTCAGAAATAATTTCATGCGTGCCTCGTTGAATGAGAGCAAGTTGTTCTTCAGCCGGCAGGAAATTTGACATCACGAAATCCAAACACATCAGTTATTCAATTTGTGCGATATACTAACACTTTTTCAGCATATTGCAGGCTATAGAATAACCATGACAGCGATCTATATTGGGGTAATGACGGGCACAAGTATGGATGGTGTCGATCTTGTTGCTGCTTCTTTTGATCCACTGCAACTCCACGCGACCCTGACTTTGCCGTTTGATCCCGATTTACGTGACGAACTCATGGCACTGACTTTGCCAGGTGACAATGAAATTGACCGCATGGGCAAAGCAGATGTGGCTTTAGCCACCATGATTGGACATGGTATTAACAGCCTGATTGAAAAAAATAAACTGGATAAATCTCAAATTAAAGCGATTGGTTCGCATGGCCAGACCATTCGTCATCGTCCTGAACATGCTTTTACTTTACAAATTGGTGATCCGAACATCATCACCGAAATCACCCAAATTCCTGTAATTTCAGATTTTCGTCGTCGTGACATGGCTGCAGGCGGACAAGGCGCACCGTTAGTGCCCGCTTTCCATCAAAACTTATTCCAACATCCGAGTATTCATCGGGTAATTTTAAATTTAGGCGGCATTGCCAATGTCAGTTTGTTGCCTGCAGGACAGCCCGAAGCAGTATCGGGTTTTGATACAGGGCCTGCCAATATTTTAATGGATGCTTGGTGTGAGCGTTACACAGGACAACCTTATGATGAAAATGGCAATTGGGCTGCGTATGGACATCCGATTCGCAGCTTGTTAGATCGTTTACAAGCCCATGCTTTTTTCTCTAAAGAACCACCCAAAAGTACAGGGCGCGAAGACTTTAACTTGGAATGGCTAGATGAACAGGTTGCCGATTGGCGCAATGATGTGGAATATGACGAGCTGGAAGATAATCCTGAAAATATTCAAGCGACTTTATTAAAGCTCACCACCCGCGCGATTAAAAAAGCCATTTATCGTTCAGGCATGGATACAGGTGAAGTCTATGTCTGTGGCGGTGGTGCCTATAATTCTTATTTGCTAGAGCAATTGCGCTGGCGTTTGCGCAAACATCAATGGACTGTACAAAGTACAGCCGATTTAGGGCTAAACCCAACATGGGTCGAAGCCACCGCCTTTGCTTGGTTGGCAATGCGTTTTTGTCAGCAATTAAGTGGCAATTTACCTGCGGTCACAGGGGCTAAAGGTGATCGCATTTTAGGTACCATGACTTTGGTTTAAGGATGCACTTTTAAACCAGATCAGTAGCAACAAAAAAGCCTTTCCTCTTCTATATAGGAAAGGCTTTGATCATTTTGAGTGCATCAATCTACTTTTTCAGATGCTGATACTCAAAAATATTTAAATCATACTTAGATTGAGAATGAAGAACCACAACCACAAGTCGTGGTTGCATTCGGGTTTTGTACCACAAAACGCGAACCTTCCAAGCCTTCAATATAGTCCACTACCGAGCCAACTAAATATTGATAGCTGAGTGAATCGACCAGCATTTTTACATCGCCATTCACAAATTCTGCATCATCTTCATTTTGGCTTTCCGCAAAGTTAAAGCCATAAGAAAATCCTGAACAACCGCCACCTGTCACATATACACGTAGCATTAAGTCTTGATTACCTTCACTGTCACGCAATTGGCGAACTTTTTTAGCAGCGTTGTCGGTGAGCTCAAGTGCTTGGGCATTCATGATGGATTTTCCTCAGGTACAATTCAGATGTCTTTTCTGCAAAAAGACCACTTATCAAGTATAGCATACTCAATATTGGGACGGTGATGCAGAATTAAAGTGAATTCTGAGTAATTACCTCAAGATTCTCCAATTATTTGTAATTTTCGTCCTGCAAGCCACATTCAAAATTGGTTGGCGCTTCTTTACAGCGGAATTGCCACAATAATTTCATCATGCGTTTGTCATAAACACCACGTTTAGTTAAATCAATCCGCGATTCACGCATCATTTTTTGATAACCCGGTTGATCTGCTGCAGGCACTTGCATCCAATATTTTGCAGGAATATCGGCTTTCATTTTGCCTAAAATACCAAAGGCACGTGGTAACTGCCCTTTCACCCATTCACGTGATTTTTGCCCAAAACCTGCAGGGAATTTATCTGGGCGGATAATAATATTGCCCGTGACCTGTAAAATTGGATAATTCACAATCGCGCCTTTAGTGCCTAAGCCTTTATGTAGTTCCAAAGGACGGAATACTGCAGCAGGCGCACCAATAATATCGACCTGACCATTGTTAAATTTACTGCCAAAATTGGTGACATCGGCACTTACTGCTTGCGCACCAATTTGCTGTACCATAATTTTTTGCGCTTGGTCATAATCTAAAACAGCAATTTTTTTCCCCGCGGCTTTGGCGACACTATTAATACTGCGGTCATTCACCATCAAAAAGGCATCACCCACAGGAATGACACCTGCGACTTCATACTGACCATTGCGCATATATTTGGCAAAAGCAGGACTCGCCAAACCTTGCATGACTTTAACTGCCAGTTTTAAATCTGGAATCGCACCAATTGCATCTAATGAGCCTGTAAAATGGTTAAATTGACGACCACGCATGCCCGTCACACTAATACCATCACATTTTCCTGCTTTAAAATCTTCTGCAATCACGCCTTCGTTTTGACCTACGCGTAACTCAATTTCTGCGCCCCAGTTTTTGGCCGCCAATTGATAGTCTTGCATTAAGTTATAGACATCACCGTTTTTACCGACCAAGTCGAATACACAGACCACTTGCTTAGCCTGCACTGCACTGGCGGCTAAAGACAAGCCTGCACCGAATAATAAAGCTTGCGTCCATTGTTTCATTTTATAGTTCCTTCCATTTTTTGTTTTTCTGGTCAAAATTGATTCAAACCTTCAATTTTGTAGCACTGTACTTTTCATCAAGCTAAGATTAGCGAATTTTGATCTTTGGCTGATATGACTCAATTGACGAATCTTTCAATTTGACATCCTCCCCGACCTAAAGGACGGAGATTCCTACTGCTAGACGCTCATGCCCGAGCGCAAGAATATTCAGTGCGGAATTTACATCCCGATCATGGAGCGTACCACACTCCACACACTGCCATT
>NZ_VPBV01000053.1:0-6375 GCF_013418545.1 Acinetobacter sp. YH12136 | reverse complement strand
TTTCATGTACTTATATTAACAATCAAAACTCAAGGAAAATAGTCCTTAGTTAAATCAAACGACACTTCATGTCGTGTCGCTTATATCTCTGACCTGAAGGACTGAGTTTTACGCTCCATTTGATAAATGATTACACATTGAATAATTCAACCCCACTCGCCACCATCCTCTGAGCAAAAATCCTTTTCCCTGTTTCACGCTCACCTTCCAACACCAACTCAGGTAAATTCAATTCACGCTGAATCTTTAAAATCATTTCATGCAAAGGCTGAGCTTGGTTATTGCTGCAAATATATGATGGTTCTGGATGTTCCACGTGAAGTAAATGTGCCAAAAAACCTGCCAAATCATCAATATGAATCCGATTTGACCAATGTATATTCGGGTAACTTTGTGTGCTTTCCGCAAGTTTGAGCATGCGTGCAGTCGAAGTGCCATAAATACCCGAAGGACGTACGATCACACATTGTTCAGGATAAGCCTGTTGCCACAAGTGTTCCATCTGCAACAACAACTGCCCTTGTACATCATTCGGCTTAGGCACAGTATCATCATCAATACATTCACCTGCGTTTTCGCCATAAACCCGTGTAGATGACACCACAATAATTCGCTTTACAGGATGATCTTTTAATGCAGCGACAATCGGCTGCACAGAATCTACATAAGTCTGTTGATACGCTTCTACAGAACTCAAAACCGTATTCCGAGATGGTGCAAGTAATACATAAACGGCATCAACAGGTTGAGTCTGTGATAAATCGAGCTGTTGAATATCTTGAAGCAAATGCGTCATATCAGGATCTGTTTTCGGACTGCGGCTAATTGTGGTAATTTGATGACCGAGCGTAAATAGTTGTTTTGCAACACGCTGCGATGTTTTACCATAACCAATAAATAGAATATGCATTCAGCACCTAATCATAGCATTTGAAGTTGAGGGGACATGGCTGCAGTCCATCAGTTGCAAGGGGTAGGCTCTGCCTCTGCTGCATTACTCGAAAAACTAAATATTTTCACCACAGATGACTTGTTGTTTCATCTACCGCGTGACTATGAAGATCGTAGCACGATCATCCCCATGAACCAATTAAACGTGGGACGTAGCTATTTACTCGAAGGTGTGGTCAAAGGGGTCGATTTTCCACCGGGTAAACGCAAGTCGATGGCGGTCAATTTAGAAGATGAATTTGGCAAAATTACCTTACGTTTTTATCATATTTATAAAGGTATTACAGATCGTGCCAAACTTGGCAATCGTTTAAGAGTATTTGGCGAAGTACGGGTTGGAGCACGTGGTCTGGAAATGTATCACCCCGAATTACAACTGATTACTGAACATACCCCACTGCCTAAAACCCAACTGACCGCTATTTACCCAAGCACCGATGGGCTGACCCAAGCCAAATTACGTGAATACGTCAAACAAGCTTTGGCACAGCATAGCGATGATTTGCCTGAACTCTTGCCTGAAAAAATGACCAATGGCTACGCACTCAAACAGGCGCTGGATTATATTCACCATCCACCTTTAAATGCCAATATGCTGCAATTGGCACAAGGCTCTCACCCTGCACAGCAACGCCTGATTTTTGAAGAATTGGTGGCGCATCAAGTCAGTTTACTAACCCGACGGGCTTATATTCAGCAAATTGCCTCACCTGCATTTTCCCCAAGTCAAAAACTAGCACCTGCGTTACTCGGTAACATGCCATTTCAAATGACAGGCGCACAGCAACGGGTTTCGCAAGAAATCATGCAGGATTTGCAGGGTAATAAACCCATGCTGCGCTTGGTACAAGGTGATGTAGGTGCAGGTAAAACCTTGGTCGCTGCAGTCGCAGCCTGTCATGCCCTAGAAGAAGGCTGGCAAGTCGCGCTGATGGCACCCACTGAAATTTTGGCAGAACAACATTATCTGAACTTTCAAAAATGGTTTGAGCCGTTGGGCTTAACAGTGGCGTGGTTGTCTGGCAAGCAAAAAGGCAAAGCACGGGCAGCGGCTGAACTGAGCATTCAAGATGGTAGCGCCAATTTGGTGGTTGGGACACATGCGTTATTTCAGGACAATGTGCAATTTGCCAAATTGGGTTTGGTGATTATTGACGAACAACACCGTTTTGGGGTCGATCAACGTCTGGCTTTGCGCAATAAGGGTGCCAATCATACTACACCGCATCAATTGGTGATGACTGCAACGCCTATTCCACGTACCTTAGCCATGTCCGCCTATGGCGATTTGGATACTTCGGTGATTGATGAACTACCGCCAGGGCGTACGCCTATTCAAACGGTGACCATTCCGCTAGATCGGCGTGAAGAAGTCTTACAACGTATTGCCAGCAATTGTGCCGAAGGCAAACAAGCCTATTGGGTCTGTACCTTGGTGGAACAATCGGAAACCTTAGATGCACAAGCTGCCGAAGTGACTTTTGCTGAAATTAAAGAACGCTTTCCTGAACTGAATATTGGGTTGGTACACGGTAAAATGAAAGCCGATGAAAAACAAGCCGTCATGCGGCAATTTAAAGACAATCAATTACAGTTGCTGATTGCCACCACAGTAATTGAGGTCGGGGTCGATGTACCGAATGCTTCAATTATGGTGATCGAAAATGCCGAGCGTTTAGGACTTTCACAGCTACATCAGCTACGTGGACGAGTCGGACGGGGTGCCAAAGCCAGTTTTTGTGCCTTGTTGTATAAAAATCCACTTTCGCAAAATGGACAAGAACGCTTGCGGATTATGCGCGAAACCAACGATGGTTTTGTGATTGCAGAAAAAGATTTAGAACTGCGTGGCCCTGGGGAACTTTTAGGAACCAAACAAACGGGAGATATGGGCTTTCGGGTGGCTAAATTAGAACGGGATGATCATTTGCTGGCACAGGCGCATCATGTGGCACAGCAAATTTTAAACGATTATCCTACACATGCCGAAGCTTTGCTAAAACGCTGGCTGCCTGAGGCACCACGTTATGCCTATGTTTAAACGGATTGCAGTCCTAAGATGACTCAGCCGATCAATCTACTACAATGCGGCATACAATGGCTGCGCCAACTGCAACCGTGTCAGCTCTGCCATAGCGACACGCAATGGCAACATTCGGTCTGTCAAACCTGTTGGCAACAATTGCCGTGGCGTAGCCAAGCGGTACAACGACAAGAAATGCAGATTCAAGTCACTTTTGATTATCACTATCCAATTAATCGCATCATTCAACAATTTAAATATGAACAGCAGTTACATTACCAACTACTTTTGGCAGGTGCGCTAAAACAACTGTCTTATCCTAAAATTCAAGCCATTGTACCGATGCCAATTTCCACTGCCCGCTTGACTGAACGCGGCTACAATCAATCTTTATTGTTGGCAAAAGGACTGGCACAACATTTAAATGTCCCGATTTGGCAACCTGTGACCCGCTTGCAACAACATGCGCAAAAAGGCTTAAGTCGCTTAGAACGATTGGAAGACATCCAACAGCAATTTCAAATTCAGACTGCGCCTAAAATCCGTTATCGTCGGGTTTTAATTGTGGATGATGTGGTCACAACGGGCAGTTCAATTCATGCACTCAAACAGCAGTTACTCAAGCTCGGCTGTCAAAAAGTCGAAGCAGTCTGTCTAGCCAGTGCTGAATAAAAAACAAAACTATTCAGGCGAATATGCTTAGCGCATTAAAAAATTGCACTTGAAATATAGACGAATGATCAACAGCTCTTAATTTTGTTGTAAATATTGTCTTAACCATGGCATCACCACTTCATGGGTTAGCGGTGCTAACAAAGTATCTTGATCATCCAAATCCACCCACTTCATTTCGGCAATTTCAGCAGCAATTTTTGGTGCCTGGTCTAGCTGCACCCAATACACATAACTGACCAAACGACAGTCAGGTTCATTGGCTGTTGCTGTTTCATAGCGTCCAATAAATTGTTGAATTTGCGCCTGACAGCCAATTTCTTCGGCAATTTCTCGCAACATGGTCGTTTCAGGTGCTTCATTGGGTTCTAATTTGCCACCGACCTGCATAAAACACGCAGTGTGCTGTTTACGCACCACCAATAACTGCTGTTTAGCATTTAAAATAATTGCAGCCGCAACGGTAATGATGTTGTTGATCTCAGCCATTTTATTTCGCCAGTTCCTGCTGCACCCACTCTAGCTCAGGTACTTCCCATTTCATTTCAGGGACACGATATTGTTCAAATTGCTGCAAAATATTGTCAATACAATTCGATACTATCAATGCCTCACAAAAACGTGGCTGAGTAAAACCTTTTTCAGAGGTCTGTCTTAAAAACTTTAGCAAATCATCATAAAAGCCATCTACATTTAAAAAAGCACAGGGTTTTGAGTGAATTCCTAATTGTGCCCACGTCCATTGCTCAAAAATTTCTTCTAAAGTTCCCGAACCACCCGGCAAAGCAATAAAGCCCTCGGCTAATTCTGACATTTTTATTTTGCGAGCATGCATGTTTTCAACAATGTGTAATTCTGTCAAATGCGGATGCGCCAATTCATGCTCTGCCAAACTTTCAGGCATAACGCCAATTGCACGACCACCTGCGGCCAAAGTACTATCTGCCACCACACCCATTAAGCCTGAGCGCCCACCGCCATAAATTAAAGTTTTGCCTTGTGCAGCCAGTGTTTCACCCACTTTTCGTGCATTTTCAACAAAAACTGAATCTTTTCCTGGGGCAGAACCACAGAAAATAGCAATTGACGACATCATTTTTTCACCATGTTATCTGGCTGTCATGCCATAAAATTAAACTTCAGGGAGATTTTTAAATAAAATAGCATTCTGAGCAGTGTATTTAGTAAGATCCTTGTCTAAAATACACCCATCCACAAAACCCATACTGCGCAAGGAGAAAAGACGAATGCTTGAAGCCTTTTATGCCACAGAGCGCGGTAGTCTGGAAGATGCCACCATTAACGGTGGTTTTGATTTGCATCCAGATCTGGTCTGGATTGACCTAATTGCCCCTTCACAAGAAGAACAGCAATGGGTACTAGACGCATACTCACAAAATTTACCGACCTTAAAATCTTTGGAAGATATTTCATCTTCAGCGCGATTCTACCGCGATGATGACGGTATTTTACACATTAGTACCTATTTTTTAACTAAAAATAAAAACTATCAAGTCGATGGCGAAACTGAAGACAATTCCAGTATTTTAGCCACTGTGCAAACCGTCGCCTTTATTTTACATAAAGAACACTTGTTTACCCTACGTGGTGAAAAATTAGTGGCGTTTCGGGCATTTCGGGCGCGTGCACGACGTAACGACTACGAAATTGACTATAAAGACCCGACTTGGGTGCTTTTAGGCTTGCTTGAAGCCAAACTGGACGAACTTGCGGATATCTTAGAAGATATCCACAAGGACTTGGAAAAGTATTCCACAGAAGTTCTGAATAACCGTCATCGTGAGCAAATTTTAGACCTCGATGACATGATTACCCGACTGGCACAATTAGAAGACATGCTTGGAAAAGCGCAATTGTGTTTGATTGATTTACGTCGTGTCCTGACCTTTTTGGCACGTCCGCGTGCGTTGGGTAGTCATATTTACGATGCCGACATTCGAGAACTCAGTGAAGATGTACGCTCACTGGTCGAACACGATGCCTTCTTATTCCAAAAAGTGCGCTTCTTGCTCGATACCACTTCAGGCTTCATTAACACCGAACAGAACGACACGATTCGTCGATTCTCGATTTTACCGAGTATGTTAGCGCCACCGATGCTAGTTGCCAGTGTTTATGGCATGAACACCGACGTGTTACCTTTTGCCAAAGGCACCACCAGTTTTATAGTGGTCAGTATTATTTTAATTGGCTTCTTTATTGGCCCATTAATTTACTTTAGATGGAAAAAATGGATTTGATGCCTTTTATTCCCTCTCTTTTTAGGCATAGGTATCTACACATCTTTAGGTACCTAGTGCAATGGTTGCGATTTCATTCAGTTCATCTATTGAATATTCTGAGAGCAGTTGAAGAGTATTTAGTAAAATCGAGAGTCCTGCCAATATGGCAGGCGCACTCTCTATCTTGCCTCTTTTCTGCTGTCTACCTGAAAGCCTAGTCAAAAATGCACGGACTTTCTGATTTTGCTCATCTGTACAACGCTGCACTCTCCACGTCAACACACAAGCCATACAACTGATCAGCAAACGCCTTAAAATCGCTTCTGGGGTAGTCTGAAGCCATGACTCAATATCATGACCTGCTTGCTTGAGAAGTTTGAAATAACATTCGATTGACCAACGCCAGTAATACCAAGTTGTCAATTCCACTGCGGTAATCTCGGTTGATACATTGCTGATCAATGACCATCTTGCAACTGTCTTATC
>NZ_VPBV01000052.1:0-7096 GCF_013418545.1 Acinetobacter sp. YH12136 | reverse complement strand
ATCCACACAAGTTGTTCTTCATAATCTCTTAATGATCTTCTCGATGCTTCGTCAGCATCAAGCTAGGTCGGCTATATTACGCTTTATTTCTAAAGTGTCAACTGGTAATTTAAATTATTTTAAACTTCCTTTCTAATACCCAACTTAACCAAGTTCAATCAAGTCATTGTTTTACCAGAAGTTTTAATCTTCATCACCGCCGATGGATGTGCATTATAGGCCAAATATTTTACCTTGCAAGACTTTTTTCAAAAGAAATATATCGGGTGTTTATTTTATAAACCCTAAAATCAATAAACCACTGTTTTATCTTATAAATTTATTTTAAGAAAAATCTTCTTAATTCTTTAAAACCCAGCCATGAAACGTAACTCAATGTTTTATATGTAATTATTTTTATGCAAAAGCAAAAAGCAGAGCCGAAGCCCTGCTTTTGGTTTAAATAAAGTTCAAATTAGAACTTCATACTGATACGCGCCCAATAGTTACGACCAATATTGTTAAATTGCTCATTTGCAGCAAAACCCAAACCTGCATTACCCATTTTGTTTAAATGCTCGGTATAAGTTTTATCCAGTACGTTATCAATACCCACAGACACATCAACACTTTTATTGAGGTTATAGCTGCCGTTTAAAGACAATACGCCAAAGCCACTGCTTTCTTTCACATCATAGCCCACGATATTACCTTCACGTTCGCTAATACGACTTTGACCATCTACTACACGTAATAATGCACCTAAAGTATATTTATCCTGAACATAGCGCAGGTTTAAACGTCCTTCCAAAGGTGAAATTTGTGGTAACGGCATATTGTTTGTGGTGTTTTCACCCCACGCATACATAGCACTCACATCTGCCTGTAAGGCATCAGTAAATTGATAACCTATACCAACTTCTGCACCTGCAATCGTTGCATCCACATTTCGGGTTTCAGCTTTATTGTTTGCATTGTACTTGGTCAAGATAAAATCTTGAACCAAACCTGCATAAGCCGATGCCCAAGAACTGAATGCGCCATGTTCATGTTGATAACCCAAATCAAGCTGAAGTGTTTTTTCAGTATCAATGCTCTTAAAGGTATTGTCACTACCATTACCTTTAACAGGGCTAAACAATTCCCAATAATCCGGCATACGCTCTACATAGCCCAAACCGACATAAGTTTTAGCATCATGGTGTGGATGTTGATTTTCCAAACGAATAAAACCACTTGGCAAGGTTTCTTTACGTTGTTGAGCCGTTTGTACTGCGTCTACTTCGATCTGATCAACACGTATACCTGTAACCAACTTATTATGATCATTCAGTTCATAACTCAGCTCACCAAAACCACCATAGGATTGAAATTCCATATCGGTTGTTACAGGGAAATTCATTTTCGGCATTGTGGCTGAATACATGCCTTTACCATGCTTATTCTGTTGACTATCAATACCTGTAATAAACTGCAATTTATCCCACTCATGTGTCACCGCCATACGCGCATTTAAAGTACGGCGAGTCACATTCATGGCAGATTTAGCTTCCACAAGTTCTTTAGTCATGTGGTGTTCTGCCATTCCCACTTTACGCAGACTATAATTGTCCATCACATGATCATTAAAACTATAGTTCACCTGCGCTTCAATTTTCTTAATCACATCGGTGATATTTTTCTTTTCTACACGTAGACCCAAACTTTCGCGGTCAAATTCAGAACCGTCCATTGTACGGCCCGCATAAATCACTTCAGCATCACCACGCCCCCCCGTCAGTTCTAGCCAAGTGTTTTCATCGGGTGTCCAACCTAAAGCGAGATCGGCATTCCAACGCTCCCAATCCGAAGGAACAGTCGTGCCATTGCCATCTTTATAGCTGTCTGCCACAGAACGGTTGGCATTTAAACGAATATATTTCTGCGCATCACCCGCAGCCGCTTCAACATTATGATCTAAACGGCCAAATGACCCCATCAAGACACTGGCTTGGCCACGATAGTTTTGACCTTCACCAAATCGCTCAGGCTTACGCTCAAACAATACCGTTGCTGCCGAACCTGTGTTGGCATATTGCACCGTTTGCGGGCCTTTAATGACGGTAATTTCATCAAAACTTTCTGGGGAAATATAAGAGGTTGGTGAATCCATACGACTCGGGCATGCACCCAAGTTTTCAGAGCCATCGGTTAAAATTTTAATACGTGAACCAAACATGCCACGGAAGGTCACATCACCATTGGTACCCGCACCACTGTTGACCGCACTAAAGCCGACGATGCTTTGTAAATAGTCTGCACCATCTGTGGCTGGAATCGGCTGAATGGGTTGTTTTGGATTAGCACGAACCACCAAACCATTAGCATCATTGCCCTGTTGTGCGGTTGCAACAATAGGCGCAAGGCTATGCGTATTTGCAGACAGCATACTTTGATCGGCAAACGCACTTGCTGAATAGCAGGCAACACAAACTGCAGCCGCAATGGGCTGTAATAAAAATTTAGGCTGAGCCATTTTATTTCTCACTTCAAAACATAAATACAGTTAGGGTCAAAGCAGACCCGAAAAACATTGAATTTATGCAAAGTGAGGTGGAGCACGTCCCTGCGGAAGCAAAAAGAGTTGCTGAAGTGCAAACCAAACGTGTTGAAAACGTTTTTGGAAAGCCAAAAGGCGCACTTGAATACGATCAAGCACTTCTTTCAGCTCTAATTCAGGTGGTAGGACTAAATTGCCATATACCGTACAGTACTGACATTGATGTGAAGCATCGTGATGATGATGTTCGTTTTGTGTCGTAACTTGTTGTTGATCTGCATGTAGATGTGAGCTGTGCACATCATGCCCCACAGCAGTCATTGTTTTGTGTGGCAACAAAAGTGCACGCGTGATGGTTTCACAGACTGGCGCAACTTGATATTGCTCAGGCAGCAAAGGCTGTAAAAATACAGCAATCTGTAAAAAAACTGCGATAAATGAAAGCAGTAAGCCACTACGCAACAACAAAAACATCTATCCTGAATTTGTGTGGCGCAAGTATAACAAAGCCCAATCGAAATTGGGCTGATTTTTATGCTTTGGTCTAAACATGGACAACTAGATTGTGGTTTGTTTTAACGCTTCACAGCAACTTTTTCTTTCTGACGCTGGCGCACTACTTTTTCCACTTTTTCACGGGCACGCTGTCTTTTGAGTGGTGATAAATAATCGACAAATAATTTACCATTTAAGTGATCCATTTCATGTTGGATACAAACAGCGAGAAGTTGATCTGCTTCTAGCGCAAAGGATTGGCCCTCAAGGTTAATCGCTTCAATTTTTACACGTGACGGACGCTCAACTTTGTCGTATATTTGAGGCACTGACAAACACCCTTCTTCATACGGTTGGGTCTCTTCAGTCAATGCGGTAACTTTGGGGTTAATGAAGACCATGGGTTGATCTTTATTTTCAGATAAATCCATGACAATGAGCTGAATATGATGATCGACCTGTGTGGCTGCCAGACCAATTCCTGGTGCGGCATACATCGTTTCAAACATATCTGCAGCCAGCTGACGAATTTCGTCGGTGACTTCTTCGACGGGTTTGGCAATGGTACGCAAACGGGGATCCGGGAAACTTAAAATAGGTAATAAGGCCATAGGACGTCCTCACTGATATGCCATTGATCAAAAAACCGAATGAAGGAATGCTTCATCAAAAAAATGTGTGTAAGATCGTTATTATAACGCAACTACATACATAATTTTAGGAATTATGATAATGAAAAAGGTTTTGACAGACACATCCTCTTTTCGTGTCTTGGGGTTTAAAAAGCAAGTTTTAGCACTCGCGGTATGTCTCATAGTGGGACTTAGTGCGATCAGTGTGGCTGAAGCAGCACCTGCACGAAACATCAATCCGCCTGCCTTAAAAGCCAGCGCACCAAATGTGTATGTGGTAAAAAAAGGCGATACCTTATGGGATATTTCCAAAAAATTCCTGAACAACCCATTACGTTGGCCTGAAATTTGGGCAAGTAACCGTCACGTAAAAAATCCACACTGGATTTTCCCAGGTGACCGTTTGTTGATGTGTACCTACGAAGGTCGCCCTATTATTGGTAAAGATGAAGGCGATGGCTGTGAAGGCATTATTCGTCGTTATGCAGGCAAGAGCACCAATTTACAGCCGCAAATTCGCGTGGAGTCTTTAAATAATACCATTCCTGTGATTCCACTTGACTACATCAAACACTGGTTAGAGCGCAGCAGCATTATTGCCGCAGATGCGTTACAAGGCACACCATATATTTTAGGTACTTCTGATCAACGTGTTTTAGCTGCTAAAGGTCAAAGTGTGTATGCACGTGGTGCAGGTCTGGAAGTAGGTCAACGCTACGGTGTATATCGTGAAGGCGAACCGTACATGCTGACCGATGCCAATGGTCAAAAATTCAATGCAGGCATTGAACTCACTCAAGTTGCTGCAGGTATTGCAGTACGTGGTGAAAATGACATCACCACACTTGAATTGACCGATACCTACAATGCCGAAGTGCGTCGTGGTGATCGCGTCTTACCAATTTATGACCCAATGCTGCCAACCCTGTTCTACCCAACGCATGCTGAAAATGTCAGCACAGGTGGTCAGGTGCTACGTGTGATGGGTTCGATTGGTACTGCAGCAAAACACAGTGTTGTGGCAATTGATCGCGGTACATTACATGGCGTGCAATCTGGTCATGTGTTTAGCGTAGCGCAAAAAGGCGAAGTGGTCACCGACCCGAAAACCAAAGAACGTGTTCAGCTTCCGGGCGAACGCATTGGCAATATCATGGTCTTCAAGAGCTTTGACCACATTAGCTACGCCTATGTCTTAGACAGCGAATTGCCTATTAAAGTCGGTGCCAGCCTACAAGCACCACGAATGGACGACTAAAACGGTTTAAGATGGTGATGTTGAATTCATTCAGCCCACAGCAAATCAACTACATTTTGTTGTGGTATTTGGTTCAACATTCACTGTCTAGTTTTTCCAAACTCGTACAACATTATGGTTCCGTGGCTGCCGCAGTGCAGCCCGAACACCTCCTCACATGGTCAGATGTGCGCATTCATGCCAACCATCTACAACGCGCCAAAGAATATCTCAGCCCAACAGGGCAACTCGCCTTTGAACAATGTCTGAATCAACTGCAACAGCAGTGCGATTTTATTCTAACTTTGGACGATGCGGACTATCCCAATCAGTTACGACCCTATTCCAACAAGCCACCCATTTTATTTGGGCAAGGCAATGCACAGGCTTTGTTGCAAGCGCAAATTGCGATTGTCGGCAGTCGCAAAGCCAGCCCGCATGGTCGGCAAGTGGCTTATGATTTTGCTTATTATTTAAGTGAACAAGGGTTCTTTATCAATAGTGGTTTGGCACAAGGTATTGATGAAGCCGCACATCAAGGTGCTTTGCAACATCAACGTACCATTGCAGTCATGGGCACAGGTTTGGACAGCACTTATCCAAGTGCACATCACAGCCTGCGCCAAAAAATTGTAGAATCTGGTGGTGCCGTGATTACGGAGTTTTTACCGCAGACCAAGCCCTTGCAGCAACATTTTCCACGACGTAACCGTATTGTCAGTGGACTAAGTTTAGGCGTGATTGTTGCTGAAGCCAGTTTAAATAGTGGCTCGCTGATTACCGCGAAACTAGCAGCGGAGCAAGGCAAATTGATATTTGCCATTCCTGGACATATTTATAGTGAATTTCATCAAGGTTGCCATCAATTGATTCGTGAAGGTGCAATTTTGGTCGACCATCCTGAACAAGTGATTGAGGATTTAGCCCTGCCAACCCAATGGCAATATCAACAAAACCAAATAGCATCAAGCCAAAATCAGACTACAGCAGCTTCAACAAAAGCAAAATTATCTACACCACCGACTGAAGCAATACTTCAAACCACCACAACAAAAACAGCAGATACAAGTACACCGCATATTCCCGAGCATTTATTGGCACTGTATCAACAACTGGATTGGGTCGGACAAAGCATCGATCACTTGGCACAGCAACTGAATTTAGATATTGCCACACTCACCAGCGCATTAATGGAACTGGAACTCATGGGCTTCTGTTTACAACAATCAGGTTTATATCTGCGTTGTCGTCCACTCAAATAAGGTTCACAATAAGCGCCTATTTCACGTTTCTGTTTAGGTAAAACTCCCATGATTACAACTTCTGTCACCGAAGCCGCTGCATGTCTACAACAAGGACAGGTACTGGCCTATCCTACAGAGGCGGTTTGGGGATTGGGATGTGATCCATATAATCAACAGGCATTTTTGGAAATTTTGCGTCTGAAACAGCGTCCGATTGAAAAAGGTGTGATTTTACTGGCAGGACATCTGTCACAAGTAGAGCATTTGCTGCAGGATTTAAACCCCGAAATGCGAGATCGCGTAATTGCGTCATGGACGAATACTTATCCCACAGATCGAGCAACCACCTGGCTATTACCCAGCACAGCCGCAGTTCCAGAGTGGATTACAGGTCAACACCCCAAAGTAGCGGTGCGCGTAACCAATCATCCTTTATGTATGGCGTTATGCCATGCCTTTGATGGCTTTATTGTATCGACCAGTGCCAATCCTGCGGGACTTGCCCCTGCACGCTCTTTGCAAGAGACAACGCAATATTTCCATCAACAATTGCACTACTTAAATGGTGATTTGGGTTTAAGCCAGCAACCTAGCCGTATTTTAGATGCAGAGAGTGGGGCAGTGATTCGCGCCTAGCTTTAGACAAATTTTAGTTGACATCCTCCCCGACCTAAAGGACGGAGATTCCTACTGCTAGACGCTCATGCCCGAGCGCAAGAATATTCAGTGCGGAATTTACATCCCGATCATGGAGCGTACCACACTCCACACACTGCCATTCTCTTATTCCAAGTCCTGCTCTACCTTCCGGACTACTGGAGCGTGAGCCACAGCACGAACAAGTTTGGGTGGTATAGGCTTCATTGACTTCTTCATAACATACCCCTGCGTTCTCGCATTTATACTTGAGCATGGTTCTTAGTGTTGTCCAACTGGCATCTAGCACTGATTTAGCCAATCTGGTTTGTGC
>NZ_VPBV01000051.1:0-7366 GCF_013418545.1 Acinetobacter sp. YH12136 | reverse complement strand
ATATGGTGCTGATTCTAACATTTTAGGTATATTTTTTCAATGAGTGAGATATATAAAAACCGACATTCAGCCTTTAATCTTCATGTTCATTTAGTTTTTATAACGAAATATCGAAAAAAAATACTAGCTGAGTTGCATCATAAATATTTCAATGAGTGTGCAACTGAAATATGTAAAGATTTTGATGCTGAATTAAAGGAATGTAATGATGAATCCGACCATGTTCACATGCTTATTCAGTATCCACCAACGGTACAGTTAAGCAAATTGGTTAATAATTTAAAGTCTGTAACAAGTAGAAGAATGCGAAATAGACGAATTGTCAACAAACCCTAATATTTGCTTTAAACATTTTGCAGAATATACATTAGAACAATGTGAAAAATTAGGTATAGAAACGACTGAAACAAAAGAGGCTATTCATTTCTTTTGTGCAATCGATAACGAATGGAAAAAATCAAAATTTTCACTTCCTCACGCTCCTTGGGGGCCTAATAAAGTTGTTGGACCTGTAATTTTGTTACCTCAAAATATCTTGGAATCTATGATTAGCTATAAAACTAATTATTTTTTCACTAATATTAGACCTCTTGCGAAAGTAAAAAATTGTTTATACTCATCTCATGAAATATGAAAATTTAACAAGATTTAATGATGAAGAATTTAAACGACTTGTTGGAGTTCCTCGTCCATTATTCTTAAAAATGGTATCAGTGTTACAACATGCTGAACTTGCCAAGAAAAAATCTGGAAGACCTCATTCGTTGTGTTTAGAGGATCAATTGTTGTTAACTTTAAATTACTTACGCTGTTATAGAACTCAAATTGAGTTATCCGCCGACTATAACCTAGCTGAAAGTAATGTGAATCGTACGATTCAGAAAGTTGAAAATGCTCTGATTCAATCACGGATTTTCGCATTGCCGAAAAGGAATCAAAAGTTTAATGAGGGGGATTATGTAATCGTTGATGTTACTGAGTCACAGATTGAGCGTCCCAAAAAAACAAAGAAAATTCTATAGTGGTGAAAAGAAGAAACATACGCTAAAAACACAGGTCATTTTTAACCCCCAATTAAAGCAAATTATAAGTGTATACAGATTGAAGATGGCAGAAAACACGATCTGAACATTGTGCGTAAGCTTTTGAGGGAGATGATTATTTATCCTTATATCATGGCAGATTTAGCCTATAAAGGATTTCATCAGATTAAGAGTAAGTTACTCATTCCAATCAAGAAACCTAATAATTTATCATTACCCCAAATAGCAAAACAGATCAACCAAGAAATCAGTCGGCGTAGGATCACAATTGAACATATCAACGGCAAACTTAAACATTTTCGGATATTAACAGAACGCCATAGAAATAGACGGAAACGATTTGGTCTAAGAATGAATTTAATTGCTGGAATGGTGAATTGGATGCTCTTAAATTAACTTTCGTAAGATCTATTGCCACCCCTTTATTTAAAGAAGAAGTTTTACGTAGAGATGCTTCAGCAAGCTTTATTTATTCTTTAAAATCTGGCGAGAAAAGAGTGAATGTAAAAAAATGCGAGAGCAACATCCTGAATTTCGAGGGGGGAAAAAGCAATATGGATGAATTAATCGCAAAAAATCCAAGACTTTTAAAAGAATATAGAGAAAAAGTAGCTAAAAAACGCTATTTAAAAAGAAAAGGTAAAAAAAGAAGATTAGAGGACGCATAAGCGTGCTTTTTATAGACAAATGTACAAGAAACAATACTATAACTTTACACTAGTTCTATCTGCGGACCTTTGATTTATACTAGCGGGATAACATTACCGGCTTTATATCAGTTTAGCGACTTTATGAACTTAAAGAAAAATAAAAGACAGCTTGTCTGGGGTTTAAATCTGCTTGCATCTATGATGTATGGCAGCTTTGCTCATGCACAGAGCATCAGCTTTCAGGATGCTGAACGTCAGTTGTTGCAAAATTCTTATAGCAGCCAAGCCTATCAAAGTCTGGAACAGGCTTCAAAACTTGAAGCTGAAGCAGTAAAAGGCGTAGGTCTGCCACGTGTCGACCTGAATGTTCGTGCCTATGCCTTTCACAGTGAAGTCGATATTCCATTAAAGCAATTTAAAAATAATCTGGAGAATTCACTCTCTCAAGGCGTGAATGGCCGGCTTAATGAGTGGGAGGCCAGTAATGGCGTGGATCTACCTGCAGGTATTACCGATCCACTGCGTGATGGACTTAACAATACTATTCATAGCGGAGTTGGTCTGATTCCGGATACGTCTAATGTCATCCTTGAAGATCAGGTGATTCGCCCCACTGTTTCCGTGATTATGCCAATATATACTGGAGGCCTCACCCGTAGTGCCAAAGAAATTGCCAATATTCAGGTCGGTCGTAGTCAGCTCAGCAACAAACAGCAGCAAGATACGCAGCGTTTTGAACTGATTCAAAGTTATTTTAATGTGCAGCTCCAAAAGCAATTGCATGCAGCTGCGCTGTTTAATCTGAATGCCATGCAGCAGCATTATCGCAATGCCTTAAAAATGGAACAGCAAGGTTTTATCAGTAAAGGCCAGCGTATGCAATTTGAAGTGGCACGTAATAATGCCGAGCGCAGCCAGCAAAATACGCAGGCCAATTTGAATGCTGCGCTGTTCCAGCTGAATAATCTGCTTCAGGAAAGTAGCATCACTGAGCTTTCGACGCCTTTATTTGTCAATAAAACCGAGCCACAGGCCTTAAATCATCTGCTAAAAACTTTTAGTCAGAACTCTGCGCTGATTCAAAAAATGCAGCTGGATACCCAATTGGCCCAAGCCAATGTGAAAGCCCAGCAAGCAGCGAAAAAACCAAATGTATTTGCTTTTGGCGAATATAGTCTGGATCAAAATGAAAACTGGATTGTCGGGGTTGCCGCACGCTATAACCTGTTTTCCGGGATCGATAAAAACAAGAATATTCAGGCTGCCGAACTCAAACGCTCTGCAACAGAACTGCTTACTGCACGCACCCAGCAGGAAATTGAAAATCTGATTTATAAATCTTATAGCGAAGCACTTAGTGCACAGCAAAGTGATGTACTTCTGGCACAAAACTTGAAAGCCGCACAGGAAAATTTACGCATCCAAGAATTGTCTTTTAAAGAAGATACGGGCACCGCCACACAGGTCATCGATGCACAAAATATGCTGAGCGGACTACGAGCTGAAACTGCCTTGAATGCTTACAAATATGTGATGTCACTGGCCACACTATTACAAAGCCATGGCTCGATTGCAGAATTTCCAACCTACATTCAACATGCCAACACCCACTATATTCGCTAATGGAGCCGAACATGAACGAAGATCAAAAACCCAATGATCCTGTGAATGAAGTGGCTTCATCCAGCGATACAGAAAAATCGCCTGCGCAACAGGTAGAAACAAAAACTGAAATAGAAAACAACGCGACGACTTCGACCGAGCAACAACAAGCTCCTGAAATCGCTAAAAAGAAAAAATATTTATTGCTCGCCCTGATTCCAGTTCTGCTGGCAGTCATCGCTTTTGGATTGTGGAAAAGCTACCAACCAGCTCCGCTTGAATTGCAGGGTCGTGTAGAAGCTGAAACAGTTCAGGTGGCGACCAAAGTGCCAAGCCGTATTGAAGAAATCTATGTAGAAGAAGGTCAGCGGGTCAAAAAAGGCGATGTACTGGTGCGCTTAAACAGCCCGGAAATTCAGGCCAAAAAACAGCAAGCCGCAGCGGCTTTACAATCTGCGCTGGCCTTACAATCGACTGCTGAACGTGGCTCGCAGGAAGAAAATATCGCCAGTCTCTATGCCAACTGGCAATCGCTGAAAGCACAGCAAAATTTAGCCAAAGTTTCTTATGAGCGTGGTGCAAATTTATTGAAGGAAGGTGTGATTTCACGCCAGCGCCGTGATGAATTGTATGCAGCCAGTCAATCAGCGGCGCAAATGACAGAAGCAGCGTATCAGCAATACGCACGTGCCAAACGTGGCAGCACCTCGCAGCAAAAGAGTTCTGCCGATGCACAAGTAGATATTGCCCAGGCTGCGCTGGATGAAGCCAATGCTTTAGAAGCAGAAACCCAATTAGTAGCACCTGTAAACGGAACGGTGTCTAAAACCTATGGCAAAGTCTCGGAGCTGGTAGCCACCGCAGTCCCTGTGGTCAGCCTGATTGAAGATCAAATGTGGGTGAGCCTGAATATTCGTGAAGACCAATATGCCCCATTTCAGAAAATGAGCAGTATTGAAGGTTATATTCCCGCCCTAGATAAAACCGCCACTTTTCAAATTAGACAGATCAGTGCTGAAGGTGAATTTGCCACCATTAAGACCACACGTCAAACGGGCGGTTATGATGTGCGCAGTTTTAAGCTGCATCTTGTACCCACACCAGCAATTTCTGAACTGAAAGTCGGGATGAGCGTGTTATTTAAACTGAAAGAGACCCGATAATGTGGACGGGTATATGGCGCGAACTGCGCTATCTGCTCAGCGAAAAATGGGATCTGTGTCTGGTCACGCTGGCACCTGCACTGGTGATTATTTTATTCAGCAGCATGTTTGCTCAAGGGAAATCGGATCATTTACCGATTGCGATTATTGATCAAGACCAGAGTGCGCTGAGTCAAAGCATTTATCAACATGTGGCGCTGAATCATACTCTTAAAATTGCTACGGTGTCGGAACAAACAGCTGAAATTGAGCGCCTGTTAAATCAAAATAAAATTTGGGGTTATATCCATATTCCAAGCGGTGCCGAGCAACGTCTGGTTCGTGCCCAGGATGCTGACATCAGTATTGCTTTTAACCAGAGTTATTTCAGTATTGGAAATACCATTTCCTCGGCCATGCTGGTCAGTACCCTACAAGCACTCGCTGAATTTAGCGGACAGCAATATCTGGGCAACCGACTCCCCTCTCTCGAAGCACCGTCACCGCATATTAAAATATCTCCGCTGTATAATCCGCAGCTGAATTATGAATTCTATCTGGAACCCTATGTCATTCCGGCAATTCTGCATTTACTGCTGTGTTGTTGTGTGGCATTTTCCGTCGGTCAGGAACTGAAGCGGCAGACCTTAACAAGCTGGATTAGCAACTCATCCATCTGGATGGCATTGCTGTCTAAGAACCTGATCTATGTGGCTATTTTTAGTCTATGGACCTGGATCTGGATGTTCTGGCTGATTGAAATTCGCGGCTGGTTTGTTGCCGGCTCGCTCGCTCTGATTCTATCGGCACAATTTCTGCTATATAGCGCTTATGCATTTTTAAGCAGTGCAGTGGTTCTGGCAACCAAAGATTTAAGTAAATCTTTTGGCATCATTGCGGTCTATGGTGGTTCATCTTTAAGTTTTGCCGGTGTGACTTTACCTTTAAATAATGCGCCCCTATTCACCCAGTTCTGGTCCAATATTATTCCGTTTACGCCCTATGCCAAATTACAAACTGAACAATGGGTGATTGGTAGTCCATTGCATATTTCACTGCAAGCTGGATTCATGCTGCTGATCTATGCCCTAGTTTACGCTCTGCTGGCTTATCTGTTTCTTAAAAAAATAGTTAAAGGAGCAGTCCAATGAAATCCCTCTGGTTTTACTATCTGCAAAGCTTTAAGGATATTGTCAGTCACGGCACGATCTTTACCACGCTTATTCTATCCGTCTTGTTTTACAGCTTTTTTTATCCAACCGCTTATCAGGCACAGCAGGCTGAAGCCTTACCGATTATTATTGTCGATGAAGAACAAAGTAACTTAAGCACCCGTATTATTGGTCAAGTGGCACAAAGCCCCAATGTGGAGATTGAGGCGATTACCGGCAATTTTTCCGAGGCCAAACAATGGGTGGAATCACAAAAAGCCGATGGTATTTTACTTCTGCCGGACAATTTATCGCAAAGCTTAAGGCATGGTGAAACAGGTGGCATTGGCCTGTATTTAAGTACAGCCAACTTTTTAGTAACCAAACAAATTGGTCTGGGCTTAGCCACATCAGTTGAGCAAACTTTGGCAGATTATACTGAACGCTTTGGCAAGGTCTCGGATTTTTCACCTGCCCTTTCTGTGCATCAAATTCCTTTATTTAATCCGCTGTCCGGCTATGGCAGCTATGTCTTTCCTGCGGTTGCACCTTTAATTATCCACCAAACCATTCTTTTGGGTTTGAGTATGCTGATTTTGGTATATCGGGAAAGAAAAATAGAATTAAACACAAATGCATTGATTGGGATGTGTTTAGCGGTCTTCACCATTGGTTGTCTGGGATGTTTCTATTTATTCGGCTTTAGCTTCTGGCTATTTGATTATCCGCGCGGTGGCAACCTGCTCGGGATGCTGCTGGCTGTTGCGGTTTTTATCTACACGATAATTGGCATGACCTGCTTATTTGCTAGTTTTCTGGATCTGCCGGAACGTGCGGGGCATGTCATTGTATTCACTTCTATTCCACTGTTCTTTTTATCTGGTGCGGCCTGGCCGCATGCTGCCATGCCCACCTGGATGCAAGTCGTTGGCGAAATCCTGCCCTCTACCCAAATTGTGCAGATGTTTATTCAACTCAATCAGATGGGTGTGCCTACAACACTGATCTTGCCTAAATTGCTCTATCTTGGAATGATCGGTAGCTTGTGCTTTTTTTTGGCTTATCGACGTTTAATTTCTGGTCATCAAAGCAGATAGAGCATTATAGCAATGCTCCTATTCCACTTATTTACCCGATTCGCCAAAGACTTGAATATTGAAATTATGAATCTTGTTGCTACCATTCGGCTTGTCAAAACTAACATCATACTGAACCAGATTTTCTGGATAGGCAATTTCATAGCTGACCTTATATTGCCCAAGCTGATCGGTTGCTTCTTCAATCTCTTTGGTCATTAAAGTCTTAGACTTGTATTCACCTTGAGGAATTGAACGTGAAAAGCGTTTCATCAGCTTTTCATTGTCCTTAAACTGGGTTTGCAACTGCGGCTCTAACTGATCCAAAAACTCGTCATACTTCCCATCACGCAAATCCTCATAGGCTAGCTGTGCCGCCTTTTCCTGTTCAGGACTCGGATCTGGAATATTGTCCATTGAATTACAGCCACTCAATGCAACCGCTGCTGCCAACAACATTAATTTGGTTTTCATCGGTAAGCGTCCGCTGAACACACCTTCTGAATTCATCCTATAAGCCTTAATTTAGTCCCCACTTAGAAACAAGTGGGGACTTAAATTTATGACTACAAATCATCAGACATCCATCGCATCTCTTGCGAAAAAACGAAGAACATACAGTGCTGAATTTAAACAGCAGATCGTTCAGGCTTGTAAAGCACCGGACGTTTCAATTGCTTCAGTCGCTTTGCAACATGGATT
>NZ_VPBV01000050.1:0-7870 GCF_013418545.1 Acinetobacter sp. YH12136 | reverse complement strand
AAGAAGCATGGACGACTCTCAATGAGTTTATTTCGCTATGGTTTAGACTATGTTCAAATGGCGATTCAGCGTTTAATTGGTTTTGGGAAAAAAGAAGAGTTTAAGGAAATTTTGGCAATTTTAAGAAAGCAGAATCCTGATAGGATAAGGGTTCTGTGAAATTTGTCGTGTACAGAGGAAAAAAATAAACAAGGTGCAGAATATTTAATTAATGCTGTGGCTGGAGTTGTAGGTGCTGGAGTAGGTAAAGGTGTCACTAAGGGGAAAGATGCTGATATTGAAATAAATCAAAAGCAATCTCTTGATGTGGGATGGGTTGATAATTATGGAAATCAAAAGAAAGTCACTGGAGATGGAACCGTGGCTAGAGATCATCAGCCGTCTAAAGCTGCATTATTAAAGAGAGCTGAAGACTTAAAGGAAGCGCCCTTAACTCAAGCAGAGAAAAATCGTATTATTAATGAAGGAATGAGTGTAACTGTACCAAATGAGGTGCATGCCGCAGGTCCAACCTATGCAGGAAAAAATAATAAAGGACTCATTGAAAATGATGCAAATGATTTACAAGCAGCACAAATTAGGGATTCTGAGGCAATGATAGATAATGCAAAAAAATTAACGCCTGAGTACGTTACAAAGTTGCAAGAAGCATGTACTACATTGAGCTGTAAAAATAATGCTGATTATGATAAATTTTTGAAAAATATTATGGATGAGGAGGCGAGAAAGAATGACAAATAAGTTTATTGATCATTTAATATCACTGTTGGGTAAGTCAAATATTGATGAAAAATTAGTTGATTTTTTTGTTAAAAATCAATTTGTGAAAAGTCAAGAGGAAATTAAATTACCAATTTATGATGAAGATGGTGATTTATTGGATGAGTATAATTTTTATATTAGTAAATATGATGAGGGATTGGGTTTTATATTTACTGATGAGTCTTTTTATTTAAATCAGGAGGACAAACCCATAACTGGTGAAAAAATATACTTAACGACTATATTTTTTTATAATGATGGTGTGGAAGGCTTTTCTCAATATAAACAAGAACTGCCATTTAATTTAAAATTTTCAATGAATAAAGCTGAAATTGAAAATATATTAGGAGTGCCATTATTTATTAAGAATGATGATGGCGTGGTTAGAAGCCAAAAATGGAAAATTGAAGATATTCCATTTACAATATATATTTCATATAACAATATAGGTGAGATTAGATATATTTCATTAAGTATTCCTTACTGATTTAGTTAAAGTCGTTCCTACCCTATTTTGAATAAAAAAGCGGTTCTTTATTTAAAATGGAGCTACATTAATAGTTTTTAAGGTAATCCTTCAATAAATAACCGAAGTTAAAAGTAGAGGTTAAGCAGCCATTAGAGGTGGCTTTCCTTTGTTAGCTTGATGTGGTCTTTCATGGTTGTAATGCCACAACCAGTTTGTTGCATAATCTTGTACTTCATCCAAAGTATCAAATAAATGCTTGCTCAGCCAACTATAACGTATGGTCCGATTATAGTGTTCAATATACGCATTCTGCTGTGGCTTACCCGGTTGAATATATTCAATACGAATACCGTGCTCAGTAGCCCAGCGCACAAATTCGTGACTGATAAATTCGGGACCTGAGATACCGTCTTGGTAGTCAATCAGGTTTTGAGATTATTCGACCACTAAATAATCTCTTCGATAGGCAGTCTGATGTTTTAAAACGCCATAACACAGATGTATAAGCTTGCGCATTGCAGCACCTAAAGCACACATTTTATTTTTACCCTGGCTTAATAATCGTTGATATAAAGCTTCAATGTGTGGATTATATTTAATCGCTGTTAATGCCGACATATACAATACTGAGCGTATTTTACTGTCACCTGCTTTTGATAAGTGACTTTGCTTGTTGACTGAACTGCCAGACAACTGATGTACTGGAACCAAACCTACATATGCAGCAGCTTGACTTGCTTTTTCAAACTTGTGCGAATGAAATAACCCCAACAGTAATAAGCCTGATCGTTCACCGATTGAAGGAATAGTTTGCAGTAATTTCAAATCCTGTTTCAATGTTGGATCTTGATCTATGTGATTATTTATTAACTTATCAATATGTTCAAGTTGCCGATTTAAATAGGCTTTGTTGCATAAACATTTTGCAAGGCACTGATTTTTAAAGGTTTGTGAAAATTTCAACCTAAGAATAAATTTAATAAAATCATATTCTTAGGTATTTGTGCAACAAAGCCGATCCGAATCGGAAGCCAAAAAGCTTTTGGGGCAGATTATTAGGACGGAAGTGAATTCATAGTAACTGTCCAAATGAAAGAAGAATCAGTGTCCTTTACGATAAGAATATGCAATTTATCTAAGAATTATATTGCTGAATAAGCTTTTAAGAATATAGGTTTGGGCAATAAAGCCTTTAAATTCTATTACTGAATAAACCCTAAGTGGCCGATTTGGAATAGGAATGAGTGGTAGGGTGCGAATAGGAATAGGTGGTAGGTTTATGCTGGAATATGCATTGAGTCCAATCCTTGATCGTGGAGACTATTGTATTAGAAACAATAGCAGACCTAAAAGGCTTTACTGGTATCCATTGATTATTCAATAACATTAAATAGAGCCGTGAGACGTTGAAAGGCTCACAGAGTGGGAGGTAAAGTATATCCTCATCTCTCGTAAAACAGCTGACGAAGTCCGAGATAGAATCATTGCGTCAAAAAAAACGTGATATTTGAGAACTAAAAAAGAAGTGGTACTCCTACTGGTTACTAAAATTAAAGTATATTGAATAATAAATTTATAAAACAATACTTTACAAATCTATATGATGCGTAGTGTACGCATCATACATAAAGCGTTCTATTTTGATATAATTGATCCAATCAACCCATTGTTAGGTTTCATTTAAATTCCATGAGTCTTACTGAAATTAAAGTTCGCCAAGCTCATTGTAAGGAAAAAACCAGTTTTTTATCCGATGAAGATGGGCTTAGCCTGAAGATTGAGCCGAGTGGAAGAAAATCTTGGTGCTATCGCTATACAGATCCACAAACTAAAAAACGTCGACGCATTCAGTTAGGTCGTTATCCTGATTTATCGCTGAAAAAGGCACGACAAGTCAGAGATGACTTTAAAGACAATGATTTCTGTTTTGAACAAGATACTGCCTCTAATGTCATCACCTTTGGTAAGGTCGGGGAGGAGTGGTTACAGTTCAAACTGAAAAATGCCTTCAACGATCTACCCCGCTGTGGTGTACTACAGTTAGCAGAAAGATGCTTACAGCAAGATATTTATCCAGACCTTCAGGATCTACCTTTTCAAAACATCAAGCGTTATGACCTGGTTTCAGTAATCAAAAAAATAGAGGGACGCCAAGTAAAAGAACCTGTCAAGAAAGCTTGTAGTTATTTGAACCAAATTTATGACTACGCTGTAGCGATGGGTTATTGTGAATTCAACATCGCGCATGGTTTAAATAAAATCGCCATTAACAGTAAAATCAAGAAAAATTATCCGTATTTGAAAGCGGAGGATATATCTGATTTTAAGTATAAATTACAAAAATTGGATGCCCATCCGATTATTAAAAAAGCACTGCTGTTCAAATTACATACTGGCGTGCGAGGGGCTGAATTGTTATTGGCTGAGCCTCATCATTTTGATTTAAATGAAAAAGTCTGGAAAATACCTGCCTTGCATATTAAACAGTTTCGACGAAAAGTCATATTAGGCCATGAGATTCCCGACTTCTTAGTTCCACTTTCAGATCAGGCTTTAGATATTTTAAAAGACGTCATGCAATGGTCATACGGTGAAAAGTACATTTTTGCTAGCCCACGGAAACATAATCAACCGATTCATTTTAATACATTAAATATGGCTATACGTAAGATGGGCTATGGAAAACATCAATTATCCTCTCATGGACTACGTTCCACTTTTAGTACCATTTTGAATGACTCAGGTTTGTTCCAGGATAACTGGATTGAGGCACAACTTTCACATATTGATAAGAACCGTACCCGTGCCAGCTATAATCACGCTGACTATTTAGCCCAGCGGACTGAAATGATGCAGTGGTGGGGTGATTATTTAAGTACTGCTAAGTGAAAATCGTACTTTTATACATAGACTTAAAACATTATGGGGTTTCAAATGGATAGTAAACAATATACTTGCCGTGTTACATGGTCAGCAGAATATAATGAGTATGTTGGGTTGTTCGAACCACAAGCACTAGCCATTTGTTGTAATTCAGCTTTAAGCGCCCTTAATTCTTTCATGCGTTTATTCACTAGTGCAAGTTGCTGATCAATTAATGCATTAACGCTAGAGCAGCTTTCTTCTGGCTTATTTTTTAATTCGATAAGACGTTTAATATCATTGAGTGATATATCTAGGCTGCGACAATGCTTTACGAATTCCAATTGTTTAAGTGCTTTGCTATCATACAGCCTGAAATTACCTTCTGAACGATTTGGATTTAACAGAAATCCTTCTCTTTCATAATATCTAATCGTTTGTATTGAACAGCCCGATTTTTTTGACAATTCGCCTATTTTCATCAATTTCCCCCAGACATTTGACTCTATAGTTACTATAGAGTCTATAGTATAAGTATGCAACGAAAAGGATATATAAAAAATGACTGAGAAATATTTAAACAATACGAATATCGTTAATTTTGAACACAAAGATATCCAATCCTTGATCGATCAACGTAGGTGGAAAAACTTGGATAACTTCAACAAAATTGGTGCCGCTTATCAGTTTGTAAAAGATGAGATTTTCTTTGGTTATAATGAAAGCGATGATATTGCAGCAAGCGATGTGCTAGCAGATGGTTATGGACAATGTAATACTAAGGGTAATCTGTTAATGGCACTATTGCGTGGACTAGGCATTCAATGCCGATTTCATGGGTTTACCATAGACCAGCAACTACAAAAAGGTGCTATCCCAAGCTATGTATTTTGGTTAGCACCTAAATACATCATTCATAGTTGGGTAGAAGTTTACTTTGAAGGGCGTTGGATAAACTTAGAGGGCTTTATATTGGATGAGCAATACTTAAGCTCTCTACAGGAGAAATTTGACCAAGTAAAAGATGATTTTTGTGGTTATGGTGTTGCAACAAAGTGCTTTTCATCACCAGATACAGATTGGCGTGGAGAAAATACCTATATTCAAAAAGAAGGTATTCATGATGACTTTGGGCTTTATGATTCCCCTGATGAGTTCTATCTCGAAAAAGGGACTAACTTGTCGGGGTTCAAACGCTGGATATATCAACGCTTGATACGTCACTTGATTAATATGAATGTATCAAAACTAAGAAATAGAAAAGTACTAGAGGTACAAAATGCACAACCATAATCATAGTCATCAACATGGTAAAGATGACCGTATTGGTTGGGCATTTTTCCTTAATGTGACATTCACTATTATCGAATTTATAGGTGGTTGGCTCACTAACAGTACGGCGATAATGGCAGATGCAGTTCACGATCTTGGTGATAGTCTTTCAATAGGTTTTGCGTGGATTTTAAGTCGTTTTTCAGATAAAGAAGCATCAGATAAGTTTAGTTATGGTTATCGTAGACTTACTCTCTTTGGCGCATTGATAAACAGTATTGTTTTAATCATTGGCTCAATTTGGATTTTATTTGAAGCAATTCCAAAGCTGTCCAATCCTGAAATGCCTGTAGTCGAGGGGATGTTAGGGCTAGCGATACTCGGCGTTGCCGTTAACGGATATGCTGTATTAAAATTAAAAGCGGGTGAAACATTAAATGAGAAAGTGCTGACATGGCACCTTCTTGAAGATGTACTTGGATGGGTTGCCGTTCTTATAGTCTCTATCGTACTGTTGTTCGCTGAACTGCCGATATTAGATCCCCTTTTATCAATAGGGTTCACGCTGTTCATCTTGTTTAATGTTTTCAAAAACCTGAAATCAACACTCGTTTTATTTCTTCAAGCTGCACCCGATAAAGAGACTCAAAAGCGTATTAAACTATCACTAATGGAATTTCCTGAAGTTAATGGTATCCACCACATGCACTTTTGGTCACTAGATGGTGAAAGTCACGTTTTAACAGCGCACCTTGAGCTGAGTGACAACTTTGACGTTAAAGAATTAATTAGGCTTAAACAAGAAGTTGCAGCTAAATTATCTTCCTATCATTTATCGCATACAACGATAGAGTTTGAGTTTTTAAATGAAAATTGTCGGGATGAAGCGCAGTAAGCTTTATCAATAAAATGTTGGGCATACAATATTAAAAGCAGCTTAATTAGGCATAACCTAGTAATTAAGCTGCTTTTTTTGATTTTAAATTTCGTCGGATTGCTGTTTGCTACTCTCAGAGCCATGCGCCCATTGATATAAAATAGGCAATACAAACAAAGTTAAAATTGTAGAAGATACAATACCGCCGATAACAACTGTTGCTAGTGGTCGTTGTACTTCTGCACCAATTCCAGTGTTTAACGCCATTGGAATAAAACCTAAACTTGCGACCAGTGCCGTCATTAAAATAGGTCTTAAACGAATGATGTGCTGAGTTTCCATCATTGTCTTGGCTTGATGCGGATCAGTCTAAAGCATTCTCAGGAATAGAGGAGCTCGTTGCTGATGTTGTCGCTGATATGATTAGCAATAATGAAAAAGTTCCTACACCACTCTCCGGGAAAATATAGTAGGCAGTTTGTTGTCCTTGTTCTCAGTGGTTCAACAAAAACTAGCCCTCGAAGCCGCAGAACGTGGCGTGGACATAAATTGTTTAGTATCAGTAAAAAGAGCGATGTAATTTTAGTACGAGTGAGTGATAGAGCAGGAACCTATGCTTCATATATTCAGTAAATGGTATGTTTTTGAATTAATAGGTATTTTTAAATAAAGCTTTCTTTGATTTAGTGCTTTTTATTTAATAAATTAATTTTAAAAACAACTTAGGCTAATTGATAAACACTATCTGGAAAGATTAAAAGAAAATATTTTTTAATTTCTGCTAATTCATTTAAGGCAGGTTCCCTTTCAAGCAGTTGAAATGTCCAAATAAGTACAGCCTGATGATTATCATAGCAAGTATTTACTCCAAGAAAATTAGCCATTCCATAACTTCTATTGATGTTCATTTCTTTAATTAATTGATTTCCTAAGTCACGAGCTTGCTGGCTGATCAATAACTCATTTGGTAACACGGCGGTCATCTCCACAAAATAATCTAATGCAGGTTCAATCCTTATATTTAAAAAGTTATAATTTAGTTGAAATGGATAAAATATACTTTCTATAAGTTGTAATAACCTGCTGTAGGTTAATTTTAGCAAAGTATTACTCAGTCAACAACTTCAAATAACCCACAGCAAGTTATTTTTTGTAAATTAATTTAAATATGATTACTTGTAAGTTATCTAGCCTCATGGGCGATAGAAAAATTTTAAAATTAAGTGAAGTGGTGCATGCAACAGGTATCAATCGCAACACGCTCACAAGTATGTATTATGACCGTGCTGTACGTATTGAATTACCAGTCGCCGATAAGTTGTGTAAGTACTTTAACTGTACGATGAATGATTTGTTTGAGTTTAAGGAAGAAGTTGAAGAAAAAGATTAACTTAATACTTCGTTTGATAAGTTTTTCGAAGAAAAAGACTAGCCAATACTTAGTTTGATAAGTTTTTCTCTGCAGATCTAATATTGAATTTTATAAAATATCATTACAAACAGAGGTGGTTCCACTTGTTTGAACAACTAAAAGCGTATTTATAAGTGATATTCCGCTCTAGTTAAGCCACCTTGTTTTGTTGGGGTAGCTGATCATAGTAAAACTCATTTGGTGTCATTTTGTCTAG
>NZ_VPBV01000004.1:0-128342 GCF_013418545.1 Acinetobacter sp. YH12136 | reverse complement strand
AGGGTGGATGCGGTAAAGGTCGCCCTAAGAAGCAGAAAGCAAGCGAAATCCGTGAGGAAGTCGCCTAAGAGCTTTGCTTTTAGAATCCCCCACTTGAGTGAAAACGAAAGTGGTGGGAGTATGTCAATGCAGCTTTCATTTAGTATGAATTGTTTAGTCCTCATGTTTAAACAAACATAAAAAAGCCGCTCAATTTGAGCGGCTTTCGATTTCACAAAATCATCACCAAGTGATTATTTGTTTTTGTCTTTCAATTGTGGCACTGCAGAACCTGAACCAATCGACAATAAGCCAGAATTGGTATAAAGACCCAATTTAGCGCGTGTATCGGTAATGTCTAGGTTACGCATAGTTAACTGACCAATACGATCCATTGGCGTAAACATTGAATCACCTTTCTCCATAGTTAAACGCTCAGCTTCATAAGTGAGGTTCGGAGATTCAGTGTTCATAATGGTATAGTCATTACCACGACGTAATTCTAAAGTCACTGTACCAGTAATTGCTTTAGCCACCCAACGCTGCGCAGTTTCACGTAACATTAACGCTTGAGAATCGAACCAACGACCTTGATACAATAAACGACCTAAACGTAAACCGTTAATGCGGTATTGTTCAATAGTATCTTCGTTGTGAATACCCGTAACCAAACGCTCATAAGCAATGTGCAATAACGCCATGCCTGGTGCTTCATAAATACCGCGAGATTTTGCTTCAATAATACGGTTTTCGATTTGGTCAGACATCCCCAAACCATGACGACCACCAATACGGTTCGCTTCAAGAATCAACTCAACAGGGTTTTCAAAACGCTGACCGTTTAATGCAACTGGCATACCTTCTTCAAAGGTAACCGACACTTCTTCGGCTTTAACTTCAACGTCATCTTTCCAGAACGCCACGCCCATGATTGGATCAACGATTTTGATGCCAACATCTAGGTACTCAAGGTCTTTCGCTTCGTGTGTTGCACCTAGCATGTTTGAGTCAGTTGAATAAGCTTTTTCTTTTGACATTTTATAGTCAAAACCATTGTCGATAAGGAATTGTGACATTTCCGCACGACCGCCTAATTCATCAATAAAGGTTTGGTCTAACCACGGCTTATAAATTTTAAGCGCAGGATTAGTCAATAAACCATAACGATAGAAACGCTCAATATCGTTACCTTTATAGGTTGAACCATCACCCCAGATGTTTACGTCATCTTCTTTCATGGCAGTCACTAGCATTGTACCTGTTACTGCACGACCAAGCGGGGTGGTGTTAAAGTAAGGTATACCGCCTGTGCTGATATGGAATGCACCACATTGGATGGCAGCAATACCTTCCAAAGCCAACTGCATACGGCAGTCAACCAAGACTGCTTTTACCGCACCGTATTCTTCGGCTTTCTTTGGAATGGCATCATAGTCATCTTCATCTGGCTGACCCAAGTTTGCGGTATACGCATATGGTTCAGCGCCTTTTTGCTTCATCCACAATAAAGCAGCTGAAGTATCTAGACCACCAGAAAAGGCGATACCGACTTTTTTGCCTACTGGTACATTCTGCAAGATAGTTGCATTATCAGTCATTGCTAGTCCTAACTTTTTTAAAATAGGCACCACATTTGGTGGCCAAGGAGAATTCTAAACTGCAAATTATAGCACTCTTTAAAATGCTTGTTTTCGTTAAAAAAGCGCATTTGATAAAAAAATCAGGTTCAGGCTTAAATTTTCATTTAGAAATGGCAAACTTGGTATAGATGTTGAAGATCAAAACCTGCAATTGGGATGGTGCAGAATAAAATCACTTTTACTTTTGGGCGGTTTTATATCAAGTTTATATCAAGAATAGTTAGGGTCTATTGCCAAGTTTCATAACGCAATCTGAGAAAGTTTTAGCCACATGAGCAAGAACAAAGCACTGCTTTGTTTGCTGCGCAAGGGGACAAGCATATTTTTTGCTGCTATTGCGTTATGAGTCAGTCATTTAGAATGACTAAATTTCCTGCCTCATGCCTTATATCAGCTAAAAAACCTTGCGAGATATATCTCTCACGTCGCAAACATAGAAGAAGTGTCAACAGACCCTATAAATTGACGTTTGCGCCACACAGTCGAACTTTAGAGTCATAAACAGTTTATAAAAATCGGTTAAAGTATTCATGCAACAAGTTGCAAAGCTCATTATATAAGGACTCATCATGACAACTCGCTATGCAAATATTCTAAAACCATTACATTTAGGATTTACCACCATTAAAAACCGTGTCGTGATGGGTTCAATGCACACGGGTTTGGAAGATCGTTTTTATAATTATCCAAAACTGGCTGCTTATTTTGGCGAACGTGCCAAAGGTGGCGTGGGTTTAATTATTACAGGTGGTATTTCACCTAACCGTCAAGGCTGGTTATTGCCTGCGGGCGGTACTATGAATACATTGGGCGATGTTGCACCACATCGATTAGTGACACATGCCGTACATAAGCATGGTGCGAAAATTTTAATGCAAATTCTGCATTCAGGACGCTATGGTTATCAACCATTTGTGGTGTCTGCAAGTCCGATTAAATCTCCAATTTCACCATTTAAACCACGTAAAATGAGTGAAAGACAAATTTTAAATACCATTGAAGATTATGCGAAAACAGCTAGTTTAGCCAAAATGGCAGGCTACGATGGTGTCGAAATTATGGGTTCGGAAGGCTATTTACTGAATCAGTTTTTAAGCCGTCATGTGAATCAGCGTGAAGACCAATGGGGCGGTACGATTGAAAACCGTATGCGTTTTGCTTTAGAAGTAGTCAAAGCCATTCGCGCCGAAGTGGGTGAAAAATTTATTATCTGCTTCCGCTTGTCGATGCTGGATTTAGTCCACGATGGCAATACCATGCACGAAGTGATTACCGTTGCCAAAGCCTTAGAGCATGCGGGTGTGAACTTGCTCAATACAGGGATTGGCTGGCATGAAGCGCGCATTCCAACCATCGTGACTTCTGTGCCACGCGCAGCTTTTGTTGATTACACCGCAGAAGTGAAAAAACACGTTGAGATTCCTGTAATTGCATCCAACCGTATTAATATGCCTGATACTGCAGAAGAAATATTGGCAGCGGGTAAAGCTGATATGATTCAAATGGCACGACCATTGTTGGCAGATGCGTTTTGGGTCAATAAAACTGCGACCAATCGTGTCAATGAAATTAACACCTGTATTGCCTGTAACCAAGCGTGTTTAGATCATACCTTTAAAAATCAGCGTGCGACTTGTTTGGTCAATCCGCGTGCAGCCTATGAAACTGAATTGGTCTATGAAAAAACCAAGCAACCGAAGCGTATTGCAGTTGTCGGTGGTGGTGTTGCGGGAATGTCTGCTGCTACAGTTGCTGCTAGTCGTGGGCACCATGTGACTTTATTTGAAGCCAGCAACGAAGTGGGCGGTCAATTCAACTTGGCAAAAGTCGTGCCGGGCAAAGAAGAATTTCACGAAACCATTCGCTACTTTAAAGTGCAAATTGAAAAAACTGGGGTCGATTTGCGTTTAAATACCAAAGTCAACCGCGAGCAACTCGAACGTGAAGGTTTTGATGAAGTGGTCATTGCAACAGGTGTAGTACCACGTGCTTTAAAAATTGAAGGCAGCGATGCACCGCAAGTATTGTCTTATGCAGAAGTATTACGTGGTGCACCTGTTGGACAAAAAGTCGCTGTGATTGGTGCAGGCGGTATCGGTTTTGATGTGTCGGAGTTTTTACTGAAACCTGAACATCAGCCACAACCGCAGCCTTTGGCAGATTGGCAGCGTGAGTGGGGAGTCGATCCGAATCCTAACTATGTGACTGAAGGTGGTATGCTTGCTCCAGAAGTTCATCCCCCAGTCCGTGAAATTTATTTATTGCAACGTAAGACGACAGCTTTAGGTGCAGGTTTGGGTAAAACTTCAGGATGGGTACATCGTGCACAGTTGAAAAAACATGCGGTGCGTATGCTACGTGGTGTGCAATATAAAGCCATCAGCAATGAAGGCTTGTGGATTGAAATGGCAGGTCAAGACCAATTGTTACGTGTAGATAGCATTGTAGTCTGTGCAGGGCAGGAGTCGGTTAAAGATTTAATGCCTGCGGCAGATGAAAATACTTTGGCTAACTATCATATTATTGGTGGTGCAAAGCTTGCTGCAGAGTTAGATGCAAAACGTGCGATTCGTGAAGGGGCTGAATTGGCTGCTAAACTTTAAAAAGTGAGGTGGCTATGCTGTTGTTTTGATGAACTTTAGCGCTGATTTGGTGAAACAATATTCACTTGAGTGCTTGAGTGGTATTTTTTACTTGTCATCAAATCAAAAGCTTCGTATCATGGCCCACATGGAAGCGTGGCAGAGCGGTTTAATGCACCGGTCTTGAAAACCGACGAGGGCGCGAGTCCTCCGTGAGTTCGAATCTCACCGCTTCCGCCAAATATCTAAATAAGCCCTTGTTTTTACAAGGGCTTATTTTTTGTCTGTAGTTTTACCCCTCAACCTACCCCTCATCAAATTTTGGATTGGATTGATTTCTTTTGGTAGTATTTGGAAGATTAAGGAATATAGTTTAATAAGCTGTATTTAAATCTAACTATATTCTTATTCAAGCATTTTTTAATTATAAATATTTTCACTCCCCATTTACTTAGCTTGCTTGACGCTCTACAGCGTGCAGATTATCCTTAACCTGCTGACCTACATCGTCAGCGGGTTTTAGCAGACCCATTTACCTAAGTACACTAAAAAGTATAACTTTTTGGTGGGTATCCCTACGTACCCCCTCTGCGGCGGAACGGGAGGGGGGACGTCTTCGGACGTGCTGATTTCTTAGGTATCAGTCTGCTAACCCGTCTTCTGTTTCGCCACCATCATTTAGCAGTGATTTGGTGAAACTTCTTTATACCTAAGGAGTACGCCATGTGCTTACATCAAGACTGTCTTTTATATTTCTCTTTTTTTATGTGTGTGCCCAATCTACACCACAGGGGTAATGTGACCTGATGCTCTGTATTTCATGCATTGCTGTGTCGATCACTTTCTAAGAATAAAACTTTTTTAAGTACATATTACCGATATGAAGATGAATCTCTCATGCTGTTTTGAGGGGCATAGATTTGTGTGCTTTATCGTCTATAACACTTCAAAAAAAACATAGATATTCATTCCAACATTTATGACATTAGGAACACTGTGTCTGATTAAGACCAAGACCAGTGATGCCTATAAAAAAGAGAAAATGATGATGTTTAAAACTTTCCTAAAAACGACCCTGATTTCATCACTACTTGCAGGCGCCTCATTGGCGCAGGCAGGTTGGTTTGCACAAGCCAGTGAATCCTACCTTGTTCAAGCACGTCATACAGGCGGTGGGGTTTATCAATGTCTTTATAAAACCAATCCTGGCAACCGTGGTTGGCGTAATTTCACGGTGAACTTTCAAGGTGGTTGTCCACGCTTTGTTCACTTTAATGCGCAGAATGGTCAAGTCACTGTGCCCAACTAAATGAGGGGAACATTCAAATGACCCAAAAAACCATATTGGGCTTGGCGGCAATCTTAGCCCTGACCTTGATCAGCATCGCAGGCTTATACTTCTTTAGCCCTAAACACCCAACTGAAAAAACGGTTCAAGCCAACACTTCTGAGGTCAGCTCTGCACAACCTTTAGAATCTGCCAATTCAGAAGCAGTATCCACTGAGATTGCAGCAGCAGAAGTGGATGGGATTGATGTCAAAGAATTGACCACGGGAAGAAAAAGTCTAAGTCTATCAGATCATGAACCTGAATTGCTGAGTTTTGAGTTTGATCAAAACCTTAAGGCGGCGGATACCTTACTGTCGATGCTGCCCTATGATCAACTGCCTGAATTTGAGCAGGACAATATAGACAAGTATCAACGCTATATCTTTGCCAAAGCCGCAAAAGATACAGGCAAATCAGTGCAAGACTTTAGCTTGCAAGAACATGGCGCACTGGAGTCGGAGCAAGCGGGTAATCGCTACTACGTTTATAAATTTGATAACGGCACAGACTGTGAAATCCATTTGGCCAGCATTGATTTAAATACAGGCGATTATGGCGTGAGCTATAACTACTGCTAAAGATGAACTTGATGAAGCAACTTTTAAAACCCTTACTCTTCGCAGTGACTACAACGACAGGCATCATGTTGAGTGGATGTAATGCAGGTCTTGATCCAAACACGTTTACGGTCGAACTCGATGTAATTGATACCAGTAACTGGTATGCCCAAAATCAATCCGCTACGGTATTGACCATCCGTTCCAATATTGCAGAGCCTATCGATGTCAGCCATGTTTCTGTCAATCATGGACAATGTCGTTATGAAGGCTATCGTCGATCATTGGAATATCCGCAGCACTTTAAGATGGGGCAACGTTTAAGACTGAAATTAACAGACTGTAGCTACAGTAATGTGGTGCAGGTTGATGTCGAAACAGATAAAGGCACTGCAAGCTATAGCTTTCAATAGCGACTCTCCTCGACAAAGCAAAATTTAAATCAAACCGTGTCCTCAATGGGCACGGTTTTTTTATGCCTTCATTCAGCGCTTTGCACTGAATTCATTTCGCGAGGAATCCCCATGTCTTTTATTCGATGTCCCTACTGTCAGTCTACCCAGGTCAGACAAACCGATTCAGGCAATGCGCATGCCAATTATTTTGAGCAACTACAACGTTGTATCTCACCAACACAGATGGCGATGTTTGGCATGCAGGTCGCTCGCAAGTCAGGCTTTTCACCACTCTTCGGTGCAGCTGTTGGGGTGGTGGTGGGTGGTGTACTGGTGGTGGTGAGTCAGTATGCCTTTGAAAAATACTACAGCAATGCCGAGCAGTATCTCTGTCTGGATTGCCAACAAGCGTTTGCATGGGTGCCGTAATCGCATCTCTGACTTTACACGGTTACATCTTTAAATAGATGGATTGTTTAAACCCTTACAGCACATTTATGCATCTTTAAATCTTTATATCTTTCACTTTTATTTGAGGAATAATCAAAATGGCACATCAACTTGAACAAATGGCGTATGTCGGACAAACCCCATGGCATGGTCTAGGCAATCAACTCAGCCCAAACCAACCGATTGAAGTCTGGGCCAAGCAGGCAGGCATGGATTGGCGCATTGAATCATCCAATGTCAGCTACATGGCACAAAATGCCCGTGGGCAAAGCATCATCATGCCGTATGAAGAACAACGGGTACTGTACCGTTCAGATAACCATGCTCCTTTATCGGTGGTGAGTCAGCGTTATCAAGAAGTCCAACCGATGGAGATTCTGGAATTCTACCGTGATCTGACTGAGCAATCAGGCTTTGAACTGGAAACCGCAGGTGTCTTAAAGGGTGGGAAAAAGTTCTGGGCTTTGGCACGTACAGGACAAACTGCAGAATTGAAAGGTGGAGATGTCAGCAATGGCTATATTCTGCTGGCAACCGCATGTGATGGCACTTTAGCCACCACCGCACAATTCACCAATATCCGTGTGGTGTGTAACAACACTTTAGCCATTGCCTTGCGTGGACAGAGTTCCAATGCAGGCGTGGTCAAAGTGCCGCACAGTACCAAGTTTGATGCCGACAAGGTCAAAGATCAACTCGGTATTTCAGTGAAAACATGGTACGACCACATGTATGAAATGAAACAACTTACCCAACGTAAAGTCACTCAGAAAGAAGCAGCAGCTTATTTTGATGCGGTATTTAACAACAATAGCCTAAGTGCGATGGAACAGGAGGATAACATCATTCAGTACTACCGTAATGTCGCGTCCCAAGCCAATCCACAGCCCAATAAAACTGAACCGAATGGACGTGCCATGACCAAAGTCATGAATATGTTTAACGGTCAGGGACGTGGGGCAGACTTATCTTCAGCCAAAGACACCGCCTATGGACTGCTTTGTGCGATCACAGAATTTGTCGACCATGAACGTCGAGCGATGAGTACCGATCACCGCCTTGATTCTGCATGGTTTGGTGCAGGCGCAGCATTGAAACAACGTGGATTGGAGCAAGCTTTATATCTTGCAGCCTAAATTTTATCTCGTATCCCTCTTTGCCACATCTTCGGATGTGGCTTTTTTTATGCCGTTTTAAAATCAATGATAGAAGGATAAACCCATGAATCAGATTATAAACCCAACAGTAACGTCTCAATCTCAGTATTTACCAACTGTAGCCAATGACAAGCTTAAACAAAGTCAATCAGGTTCAAAACGTAGCTTAAATGCCAAACGTCTGATCAACACCAAACAACTGGACTATCAGGCATGGCTTGAAGTGCGTAAACAGGGAATAGGCAGCAGTGATGCCGCAGCTGCCTGTGGCTTGAATCCCTATATATCGATGCTGGAACTGTGGCTGATTAAAACAGGACGGGTAAAGCAAAACATTGATGATGAAAGCTCAGGACATGCACCTTTATATTGGGGCAAGCAGTTAGAACCGCTAGTGGCTGAATACTACAGTCTGCATACCAACAGCAAAGTTCGTCGGGTCAATGCGGTGCTGCAGCATCCTGATCCTGACAAAGCCTTTATGTTGGCGAACTTGGATTATGCCGTGGTGGGCAATGAAGACGTGCAAATACTGGAATGCAAAACCGCAGGAGAATATGGCGCTAAACTGTGGCGAGATGGTGTGCCGTTATACGTGTTGTGTCAGGTACAACACCAACTGGCGGTGACAGGTAAACAAGCGGCACATATTTGTGTCTTGCTGTGTGGGCAGGAAACCAAAATCTACAAAGTCAGTCGTAACGAAGCCCTGATTGAACAGATCATTCAGGCAGAACGATTATTTTGGGAATGTGTTGAAAATGACGTTCCACCAGCAGTGGATGCCAGTGAATCGGCAGCCAAAGCTTTACAGCAGCTCTATCCTGAACATACCCCACTGAGCTGTGTTGATCTAACGGAGGTGAAACTTGCTAATGAACTGTTTGATCAGCTGATAAAGGAAAAACAGCAGATTGAACAACACCAAAGCCAGTTTGATCTACTCAAACACCGAGTTCAGGCACTGATGCAGGAACATGAACGTGCCGTATTTCAGCAAGGTTCAGTGACATGGAAGAAGAGCAAGGACAGTGTCAGCTTAGACATCAAGTCCTTACTTCAGCACCAACCTGAACTCATCCAACAATACCCACTGCAGAAAGCAGGCAGCCGTCGTTTCAACATTTATCACGATTAGCTCAAAGTTTAGAGTTAATCATTCAGCAAGAAGCAATCTGAAGTCCCGTGCAGCCCTGCATGGGATTTTTTTATGCCGATTTTAATTTAAGCAAACAGTGCAACACATCTAAACATATCAACGACAGAGGAATTTCAACATGATTAAAGGTCTAGCCATTACACCGCCAATTCTTGGGCGGATCAGTATTGGCCGTGTAATAGAAAAGAATGGCAAGCGTCTGCCAGAGAAAGACGATCAGTTCACCATTACCAGTCAAATACAGGGTAAGGACGGTTGGATTAAACACCCCTTGGATGAGCAATTGCGTAGCCAAGCACCGAATCAAAAGTTACGTAGCATCCCTGTACGTATGATCTTCAATGACCCTGAATTGAACTTACGTGCCGAGTACAGCTTGTTTGACCGACAGACAGGTCGCCCGATTTGTGTGGGGAATGGTCAAACCTGCCAACGTATGACATCACAAGGTGTAGAGCAACATCCTTGTCCATCCCCCGACTTATGCCCACTTGGACAAGGCGGACATTGCAAGCCTTATGCACGCCTGCATGTCAATTTAGGTGAAGCCGATGAGTTTGGGACTTTTATTTTTAGAACCACAGGCTTTAACAGTATTCGCACTTTGGCTGCACGTTTGAATTACTACCATGCAGCATCAGGTGGTTTGTTGTCGTGTTTGTCGTTGCAGCTCACGTTGCGTGGGAAAAGCACAACTCAAAGCTATCGTCAGCCCGTGTATTACGTGGATTTAACGTTACGGGAAGGCGTGGATTTACAAACCGCGATTCAGACAGCCAAGGAGATTGACCAACAGGGAAAACAGGCAGGGTTTGATCAGGCGGCATTAGATCAGATTGCACGGCAGGGTTTTGCCAATGCCCGATTTGAGGTGCATGCAGAGGAGGGGATGGAATTGCTGGAGGAATTTTATCCACACAGTGACAGTGCTGTAGATACGGAGCATTCAGTGCAATTGAGCTATGTGCAGGAGATTCAGCAGGGGTTGCAGCAGAGTGTTAGAGCTGTGAATTGAGCACAGTTGAATTATCTAGTCAGCTTGGTAAGTCAATTAATGGATTCTGAACAAGTTGGCTAGTCACTAATTGAAGGGAGCTTTGGCTCCCTTAATTTTTTTGTTATTCAGGAGTGATAATGCAGGCTTCAAAAATAGCGATCAGTCCATCTAGCCGGCAGTTGAATCCATCAATATTGGCCTGAATCCAAACTTCTTTATTGTCAATTTTGTCCCATTGTACGCCATAGCCGCAGTGGGCGAGTAAATGCTCAAAGAAAATACGCTGAGTGCGTCCATTGCCTTCTCTGAAAGGGTGAATGACATTAAGTTCACAATAAAAATCAGCGATTTTTTGGATAAGTACTGGTTTGGCTAAACCTTGAAAATAGTGCTGCTGCTCAAGTTGCTTGAAGAGCTTATTGGCTTCAATTTCAATACGCGGGAAGGTACAAAAGCGGGTATCGCCTTTGGCAATATCCACTTGTCTTAGTTCACCTGCCCAGGCATACAGGTCTGAAAAGAGCTGAAAGTGAATGGATTGCAGGTATTTGAGATCGTAAGGTGGCTCCGCATACTCAATTCGTGTGCTGGCATACTCAGTCAACTCCAGTTCTGCCTGTTGCAGAATTTCAGCATCCTGAATGTTCAGCTTGTTTTTGAGTACGTCCGAGTTGGGGTAACAGTAAATGCTGTCACCCATTTCACCATATTTATCCATAAGGAAGCCTGATCACGATTCCGAGGTCTGTGAGAATTTCTTATATTTCTGTAGAATCTGAGCTTTACTTAATGCCGGTGCGTTTGAGGACGGGTTAATGCCTTCCAGCTTTAAACTGGCTTGATAATTCTGCAAGCGCGTAGCTTGGATATATTTTTTTTTCTGTTCGAGAGTGTTTAGCATTCTGGAATTTCCTTGAACAAAGGTGATGTAAGCCTAGTTTAGCAGATGGGCTTATAAATAGGCACGGCTTTCAAAAGCAGGGTTGTAGCGTTATGGTGGATGAACCTTCTATGAGAAAAATCTGAAACCGGACGACAAAATTTGTCGCTTAACTGTCATGCAATAAATGAATAATCAACAATCTGCTTTTAAATAATATAATATTATCCAACAGTTAAAAAATTATCAGTATTATCTCTAGCAACCGAAGTGTCGCCAGATACTGATCACAGATAAGAATTCAGGAATTGATTCACCACTATGACCAACAATAACTTTTCACAAATCGCTTCTTTCATCTGGTCGGTTGCCGACCTGCTGCGTGGTGACTTCAAACAATCGCAATATGGCCGCATCATTCTGCCATTTACCTTGTTGCGTCGTCTGGAATGTGTACTGGAACAAAGCAAGGCAGCGGTACTGGTGGAACATGAAAAAGTCTCCAAGCTGAATCTGCCAGAAGAAGCTCAAGAAAAGTTATTGCTGCGAGCCACCAACGGTCTAGCCTTCTTTAACACCTCCCCAATGGATCTCAGCAAAATGGGGCAGAGTGATATCAAGGCCAACTTAAGCACCTATGTGCAAAGTTTCTCTAAAGATGCCCGTGAGATCTTTGAATACTTCAACTTCATCGAATTTGTCGGCCTCCTCGATGATGCCAACCTTTTGTATAAAGTCGTGCTAAAGTTTGCCACCACGGATCTGAGTCCAAAGAACGTATCTAACCATGACATGGGCTTGGTGTTTGAAGAACTGATCCGTCGTTTTGCCGAAGGTTCTAATGAAACCGCAGGGGAACACTTTACCCCGCGTGACATCGTGCGTTTGACTACAGCATTGGTCTTTATGGAAGATGATGATGTACTGACTAAAGACGGCATTATCCGCACCATTTACGATCCTACAGCGGGGACGGGTGGCTTCCTGTCTTCCGGTATGGAATATCTGCATGAGCTGAACCCGAATGCGGTGATGCGTGCCTTTGGTCAGGAACTCAATCCAGAATCCTACGCTATCTGTAAAGCCGACATGCTCATTAAAGGTCAGGATGTAAGCCGAATCAAACTTGGTAATACCTTGTCGAATGATCAACTCGCATTAGATAAATTTGACTATATGTTATCTAACCCACCTTTTGGTGTGGACTGGAAAAAGATCGAACAAGACATCAAGGACGAGCATGAACACAAAGGCTTTGATGGCCGTTTCGGTGCAGGCTTGCCACGGGTATCGGATGGTTCACTATTATTCCTGATGCACCTAATCAGCAAGATGCGTGATGCCAGTAGTACCGAGAGCGGTAGCCGCATCGGGATTATCCTGAATGGTTCACCATTGTTTACCGGTAGTGCAGGCAGTGGCGAAAGTGAGATCCGTCGCTATATTTTAGAAGCCGACTTGCTGGAAGCCATTATTGCCTTACCGAACGATATGTTCTACAACACCGGGATTGCCACCTATATCTGGGTACTCAGTAATAAAAAAGCCGCTGAACGTAAAGGCAAGGTACAGCTGATTAATGCCTCAAACCTCAGTACCAAAATGCGTAAGTCGCTAGGTTCAAAACGTAACTATCTGACTGAAGCTGAAATTGCCACCATTACCCAAAATTACGGTGACTTTGTCGCGGTAGACACCTTGGCGCAGGATGGTGAAACCGAACAGCAAAAACCATTTGCCAGCAAAATCTTTGACAGTCACGAATTTGGTTACCGTCGCGTGACCATTGAACGTCCATTGCGTTTATCGGCACAGATCACAGATAGCGCGATTGCTGCATTACGTTTTGCGCCAAAACCGTTTAATGCCGTGATGCAAAGTATTGATGCGCAATTGGGCACAGCCTTTGGTACAGCGTGGACAGCAGAAACTTATGGTCAGTTGCAGGACGTGGCGCTTGAGGTGCGTGCCCTGATTAAAGCCGAGTTCCCTGAGCTAAAAGAAAAAGACATTAAAGAGGTATTGGATAGCAAAATCTGGCTATTCCAGAAAGCCCTGATGGAAAAAGCCGAGGCGTTACAAGAGGTGATTGGTACTGAGCAGTTTGATGACTTTAACCAGTTTGATGAAGTGTTGAAAAAAGCCCTCAAGCAGACCGACATGAAGCTGGATGCCAAAGAGAAGAAACAGCTGTTAGAAGCCATCACCTGGAAAAATCCTGAAGCTGAACCGGTGATTAGCAAGGTCTTGAAACATGCGGAAAATCCACTATATGGCCAGTTCAGCTACCAGGGCAAAGTGGTCGAGTTTGTGCAGGATGGTGACTTGCGTGATGCGGAGAACATTGCACTGAATCCAAAAGTCAGCACTACAGAGCTGATTGAAGATTACTTCAAACGTGAAGTAAAGCCACACGTGCCAGATGCCTGGATCAATGCTGATAAGCGCGATGAAAAAGATGGCGAGATTGGCATTGTGGGTTATGAAATTCCGTTTAACCGTCATTTCTACGTGTACCAGCCACCACGTGACCTAAGTGAGATTGATGCGGATCTGGATGCGGTGAGTGCCGAGATTATGCAGCTGCTCCAAGAGGTGCATTCATAATGGCAAAGTATCAGGCTTATGCGGAATATAAAGATTCAGGAGCAGAATGGTTAGGGAGTATTCCTAAGCATTGGTCTGTTGAATACAGTAAATGGTTATTTGAAGAACGCAATATTAAAGCAAATGTGGGTGATGAGATGCTAACAGCATCTCAAAAATATGGTGTTATTCCACAAAAAATGTTTATGGAACTTGAGCAGCAAAAAGTTGTGCAAGTTCAATTAGGGCATGAAATTTTAAAGCGTGCTGAGGTTAATGATTTCGTAATAAGTATGCGTAGTTTTCAAGGTGGAATCGAATACTGTGGATATAAAGGTGCAGTTAGTTCGGCATATGTACCTCTAAAACCACGACAGGATTTAAGCATTTCTTATTACAAGTATTTATTCAAAAGCATTCCATATATTCAAGCATTGCAGACAACGACCAATTTAGTACGAGATGGTCAAGCATTAAGATTCGCAAATTTTATTCAGGTAAGAATTCCTTTATTACCATATTCTGAAGCAGAGAAAATTGGTCAATTCCTCGACCACGAAACCGCCAAAATCGACCACCTGATTGAAAAACAACAACAACTGATTGAACTGCTGAAAGAAAAGAGCCAAGCGGTAATTAGCCATGCTGTGACCAAAGGACTCAATCCGAATGTCCCGATGAAAGATTCGGGTGTGGAATGGTTAGGGGAAGTGCCGGAGCATTGGCAGGTCGGAAGAATTAAACACTTAGCGCAAATCATTTCGAAAGGTACTACCCCTACAACTATGGGGGGAGACTTTGTTGAAGAGGGAATCCGTTTTCTAAAAGCTGAAAATATTGGAAAAGGATTTCGTGTAAATAATTATCCAGAATTCTTTATTTCGGAAAAAGTTGATGAGCAATTAGCTCGTAGCCGTTTGAAAGAACATGATGTTTTAGTCATTATCGCAGGGGCTACAACGGGGCTGGCTTCAGTTTTACAAAAAGAACTGTTACCGGCAAATACAAACCAAGCTGTAAGCTTTATTAGATTGTTGAATTTTAACTATTCACATTGGGTGTCTCATTGGCTGACTACTCAATTTGCTCAAAGCGTAATATGGATGGGGGCTGTTCAAGCTGCACAACCAAATTTATCGATGGAAAGTTTGGGTAATATTTATATTGCAATACCACCAGTTGAAGAAGTTATTGAAATTCTGAAAGATATTGAATTTAAATTAGAGTCATTTGAATCTTTAATAAATAAAACTCAGCAACAAATTTCACTAATGCAAGAACGCCGAACCGCTCTCATCTCAGCCGCAGTGACTGGGAAAATTGACGTTCGTAATTGGCAAGCGCCAACGGTTGCTGAGGCAGACACGGAGTTAAGCGCATGAGTCTAGACGCCACCCGTGAAAGCATTTTCCAGAACGATATCATTCAGCAGATGCTGGCTCAGGGCTGGCAACTTGGTACGCCACAAGGCTACAACCGTGAAACCGCCTTGTATGAGCAGGACGTACTAGATTTTGTGCAACAAACCCAAGCACAAGACTGGCAGAAGTTTCAGCGCATCTTTCCACAAGATACCGAACGGCATTTTCTAGAAGCCGTGGTTGCCCAGCTGAAGAAAGCCGACATCAATGCCACTGATGAACAGTCACGTAGCTATGGCACTTTAGGTGTGCTGCGTCACGGAGTGAAAACCCGCAGCACACGATTTTTCCTCTGTCAGTTTAAACCAGAACATGCACTTAATCCGGATACCTTAGCCAATTACAAAAAGAACATCTGCCGCATTGTGCCGGAGTTGGTGTATAGCCCGTATGCTACGGCTGTCGAGTTACAGGATACTGGCAAACAGGCCAAGAAATGGCGCATTGACCTGGTATTGTTTATTAACGGCTTTCCTGTGGCAACACTGGAACTCAAGTCCGAGTTTAAACAGGCGGTGCAGAATGCCATGTTGCAGTACAAGCGCACCCGCTTGCCGAAAGATCCAGAAACCAACAAGCCTGAACCCTTGCTGATGTTTAAGCGTGGCGCATTGGTACACTTTGCCGTGAGTCAATACGAAGTCTATATGGCGACCCAGCTGGCTGGAGAAGATACTTTCTTCCTGCCATTCAATAAAGGCACGCATGACGGTGGCGCAGGCAATGATGTGCCAGAAGACCAGAATCAGTACGCCACCGCCTATCTGTGGAATGAAGTTCTCACCCCGGACAATTTGCTGAATATCATTGGACGTTTTGTCCATCTGCAAATTGAAGAAAAAGAAGACTGGGAAGGCCGCAAGTACAAAAAAGAACTGCTGATCTTCCCGCGTTACCACCAGTGGAATGTGGTCACCAAACTGATCAATGCCGCCTTAGAGGAGGGCACTGGACAGAAATATCTGATTCAGCACAGTGCAGGTTCAGGTAAGTCCAACTCGATTGCCTGGACAGCACATCAGCTGTCGACCCTGTACGATCAACACAATCAGAAACTGTTTGATTCGGTGATTGTGGTCACGGATCGTACCATTCTGGATGCCCAGCTACAGGACACCATCTACCAGTTTGAACATGCCGATGGCGTGGTCGGACGCATCAACAATAAAGAAGGCGATGGCTCCAAATCGGAAAAACTGGCCAAGGCACTCGAAACCTCACAGCCGATTATCATTGTGACCATCCAGACTTTCCCCTTTGTGCTGCGTGCGATTGAAAACAGTACTAACCTGAAACAGCGACGTTATGCGGTGATTGCCGATGAAGCGCATTCTTCACAAAGCGGCTCTACGGCACGACAACTCAAAGAAGTGTTGATGCTGGAAGAGCGCGAAGAGGATGCTGAATTGTCTTCGGAAGATATTCTGGATGCGGTGGTGGCTGCACGTAAGGGCAGTAATAACCTCAGCTACTATGCCTTTACCGCGACACCGAAAGACAAAACCCTGCAACTGTTTGGCCGTGTACCCAATCCTGAGCTACCGCCATCCAAGCAAAACAAGCCGGAAGCCTTCCATGTTTACTCCATGCGCCAAGCCATTGAAGAAGGCTTTATTCTGGATGTGCTAAAAAACTACACCAACTATAAAGTGGTGTATAAGCTCAAACAGAAAATTGAAGAAGCCGACAAACAGGTCGATGCCAAAAAAGCCAAGATCAGACTGAATCAGTGGGTGCGCCTGCATGACCACAACATTTCTCAGAAAGTGAAAGTCATTGTCGAGCATTTCAAAAATAACGTGATGGGCTTATTGGGTGGGCAGGCTAAAGCCATGGTGGTGACCAGTTCACGTAAAGAAGCGGTGCGTTACAAGCTCGCTTTTGATAAATACGTGACGGATCAGGGCTATAAGTCCATTCAGGCTATGGTCGCATTCTCGGGTGAGGTTGAGTTTAATGACAAGGATACCGACAGCAGTGGCCTAGTCGGACAGACCTTTAACGAACGCAACATGAACCCGGGACTGAAAGGTCGGGAAATGCGCAAGGCCTTTGACAGTGATGACTATCAGGTGATGCTGGTGGCCAACAAGTTCCAGACTGGCTTTGACCAACCGAAACTGTGTGCCATGTACGTAGACAAAAAGCTGGGTGGTGTTGAGTGCGTACAAACCTTGTCACGCTTGAACCGTACCTATCCGGGCAAAGCGGAATCTGGCACCTTTGTCTTGGACTTCTTTAACGATCCTGAAGACATTCTTGGGGCCTTCCAGCCTTACTATCAAACCGCAGAATTAGCCGATGTTTCCAATCCGGATCAGATCTTTGACCTGTTTGAAAAGCTGAAAGCCAGCAAGATTTTTCTGTGGACGGAAGTTGAACAGTTTGTAGAAGCCTTCTTTACCAAGAACAAATCCAATGCCGCGATCAGTAACATTTGCAAGCCTGCGGTTGAACGCTGGCAGAAACGCTATAGCCAAGCCATCGAAGCCTATAACACCAGTCGCGATATGCTGGAACGCTGCAAGAAAACCAATGATGCGGTGCTGATTGCCAATGCCGACAATGCCTTTAAAGAGGCCAAGCTTGAAAAAGACAAGTTGGAAATCTTTAAAAAAGACTTGGGCAGCTTTACTCGTTTTTACGAGTTTATGTCGCAGATCGTGGACTACGATGACAAAGAACTGGAGAAGCTCAGTCTGTATGCGCGTAACCTGCGTCCATTGCTGCGTGAAACCGCAACGAAAGATGATGAGGTGGACTTAAGTAATGTCAGCATGAGCCATTACCGCTTGTCCAAGATCCGTCAGCAAGACATCAAGCTGAAAGAAGATGCCGAAGATTTTAAGTTGGAACCGGGCAATGACCTCGGTGCAGCCAAGCCACGCGATAAGAAAGAAGAGTTCCTGTCACAGATTATAGAGCGTCTGAATGATGTCTTTATCACTGATAACCTAACCGATAAAGACATGCTGAACTATGCCTATACTGTACGTGACAAGCTGGCGGAAAATGAGATTGTGATGAAGCAGATTGCCAACAATACCCGTGAACAAGCCATGCTGGGTGATTTCCCGAAAGCGATGGATGATGCCATTCTTGGCAGTAGTGCGGCACATCAGGAACAGATGATGCAGTTGCTGTCTGATCCGGCGAAGGCCAGCATCTTTGCACGGGTGATCTTTGATATGTTGAGCAGTCCAAAATGACCGCTATATTAACCAAGGGGGCAGTTTTTAAATGGCGTTAGGGGGCATTTTTACACTGCCGATAACATGCTCAGCTGAGGATATTAGTCGTCCTACTTTGCAGCGTTGGAAGTATCCACCTGATAAATCAGCCGAAGCAATTGAGTTGGTGATGAAGCAGGCTGAGACCTTGTCAAATGCTTGGACGAGTGCTTAACTAATAATTCGATATTAAAACCACTTACTAATAAATTATATTGAATAATATTAATAGGTTAGTTAGAGAAAATAAATCCAACGAGCAGACAGCTCGTTGGATTTATTTAGTTTATATCAACCGTATTGATGTTCAATTCGCACAGTAGCTCTATCCCCATCAACACGCATCCAATAGTCAGTACCGTAAAGATGTGCTTTTAAACGATTTAACCTTGGAGCAATGCCAGACTGATTTAAATCGTAATAATTTAAATGTTGTCCTTGGAACATTGGAGCTACACCAGCATTCATTGATGGTACGTCACCATAATAAATACTGTGAGTAATCGTATTTTCAAAAAATGGACTGAGAGATTGAAATAATTGAGTATCTGCCCAATCATCTATATCTGTGTATTCTTTTTTTACAAAGAAAATCAGTCTTTTACTTATATCACCGATAATATCGATCTCATTTTTAGACAGGATGCCAATCACATCATTTGAATCTTTGTTCAGCCAGACCGCTTTTATGATTGGCTCTACAAGATCAGCCAACATTTCATTCTCCGTTTGACCCTTGAATTGTTCATCGCCGAATTGAGGCATTTTCCCTGTAGCTGTTTTTAATTGAACAACAATAGAGTGAACTTCGAATCTTGGAGATTCATCAATCATTATATCGATAAAGCGATTTATATCACCTTGAGATTTTACATACATGGCTCGCCAAGAGTTAAATATGGTGGTGCTGTTTCGCGTACCACATCGAACCTTAAAGTCTGAAAAACAGATATCTACAGCTTTTTCATAGTATTCACGATTTATAAACTGACCACTGGAAAGTTGGTGTGCAGTCAAGGTTTCAGCCATGAGCTTGATCAAAGGATTGACCGTCATATTCCTAAAGCGTCCATTCACAAAGGGATTAAAGGTGTAATCGTGTATAACTGGTATCACTAATTGCCCCAACTTGGTTAGGTATAAATCAGGAAACCCAGTTGGCATCCCAGTGGGTTGATGCGTAAATATTTTTAGGTTCTTTGCTGAACGTATTTTTTTTGCCATGGTGTTATACATTGAAAGTGCAACTGGCTGTATATGCGGTGGATAATTTGTAAATCCTCGATTTCCAGCTTTGGTCACATGATTCAGCATTTCCAGAGAATCAAATTGTTCTTGGGCAGTTAAAATATCACGGGCATGGATTGGCATGAATGTCTCCCATATCATAAAGATGATTTAAAAATTTAAATTGAGTTGTTGAGCGTATTTACGTGGACGACCAGCATTTGATGTTTTTTTGGGCGCTTCACCGAGTTGGAATCCTCGTGCGCCTTTCATGTTGGTAAAGTCAAACAGTTGTGAGGTTTTGCAGATGTAATCAAAGGTTTTATACAGATATCCGAGCTTTGTAGTATCTGCATAATGAACCATGCCAATTGCACAGTGACGATAAGAATCCTTCTTCATGTTGCAGATATAGCTTGTACCTTGGCCCTGTGTAACTTTGTTCCATAATTTCCCAATACCTTGGGCGAGGGTAATATCTTCTAAATTTTTATCCCCATTGAACAGGAAGTAACAGTGAACATGAAACCCCGTGCGGACGGTATATTCGAAGCGTAAGATATAACCCACCACCATTTTCATGACTGGATTATTCCGTTTGTTATTCAGTAGTTTTTTTACACATGCCTTGATGTGGACTAGATCATGCTTGGAATGAATTTCTTTCAGGCTATAAGCATTTTTCAGTAAAGTCTGTTGATCTCGCATAAGGGATAAATCCATCCGCACGACCAACAATCTAGAGTAGACTTTCAGTAATTGTCGAATGTATCCAACGCAAACCATTTTCATCTTTTTACAATGATTATTTTGGTCGCTGACTTTTTTTTTGACTTTGGGATCATTCATATACGACTTAATCAATTCTACAAAGTGTAGAAAGTCATCAACAAACGGCTGAATAATTTCAAGATGATGTGATGACCCAATGCCTTGAGTTGCCAGTTCATTGAATTCATCTTGAGTAAGTTGAGATCGAGCATGATCAAACGCAAGACAGGCCATACCAGGCTCTATCTCTGGAGGTGTGTATGCATAAAGCAGTTCAAAGAAACTTTGCATTAAAGGTTCAATGGGTTTTGCAAATTTACGAAAAAAACGATCAGTTAAACCGTGCTGTTTTACAGTTAATATCTTAACAATAGGGGTTTTACACTTCAGAACAGCTTGCACAAACTCAATTTTCTGCAATATCGGCATAACGATATTGTCTAGATGATGGATGACAACTCTCTGGTTTTCACCGTGATTCAGTACTGTGCGTTGATGATCAAATTTCGCTTGCTCTAGAAGCTCATGATCAAACATCGTAAACAGTCCAGCTGTATTGGATAATTTGGGTTTAGTCATGTCTAAGCCTTGAATTAAATGGAATTGACTTAAAAACACAACGATTAAGTAAAGCTTTCCCTTGGACACTGTGCTAAGGCAGTGCCCATGCGGGAATATCATTCGGTTAAGTGATAGATGTTTTCAGTACTTGTATTTATATGAACATTGATCCAATCATTCAAACTGTATTAAATACATTTAAATAATTGAATAGTATATAAATAGTATATAAATGATATAAATACCGTAATCCAAACCTATAGCGAATCCGAAGAGCTAAACTCAAAAGTTGCGCGAATCGTGCATGTTTTTGAGAAACTGCTTGTACAGAATTAGCTCACCGAAGCAGCTCGATTTCGGCTGGACATTTTGTTTCTAATCCACTCCTCAACTTCGCTGAGTAACCAACGTGAAGCTCTATTTAGCTTAATTGGTTTTGGAAAATCAGGGTCGTAACGTTTCGAGCGCGGGTTTAGCCGGTCATAAATTGATGACCGAGATAAACCAATCAGTTTGATAAGCTCATGAAGTCTAAGCATTTGGATAGTAGCGATTGATGTGTTCATTTTTACTCCTTGTAGATTAGTTTTGGACTAATCAAGGAAAAAATAAAACATTAGAGATCACTAAAAGTTCGTCAACGGGGGAAATGATAAAGATATGCTAGGATTTTTTTGAACTATGCATTTTTGCTTGAGTTTTTCTTTTAGGTCGGGTCTTTCATTTAAGTAAGCCTTGCTTCTTTCAAAGGGAACTTTGGGGTTATTAAAAGTTTTTAGTTCATTTTTTAAAGTTTTAATTCTACTTTCAATATTTTCCTTCCTATCATTAAACGATTCAAACTGCTCATAAAAATCAGTAAGATTCTGCGATGAATAGAATGACGTAGACGAAACAGGCTTGCCTTGTTTAAGTAATGTCATTTGTTCAGGAACAGATAACGGTACAATGGCTTTATTATGAGTAAAGATCAAGCATTCTTTATGTTTAATTAACATAGTTCTTAATAAACTTTCTAAGTGATTAATCTCATCTTGGATGGATTGAGAAATTCTTGCACTCACTTTCAAATCTAAGTCTATGTATATTTGGTTTAAACTATTAAACTTTTGACCTCTATAATTCTGAATATAATTTTCTACAAAGTTGTAAAAGGGTTGTTTGCGTATGCGCTGAAAATTATATTTTTTGAAGGAATTAGAGACCCCTTGTTCTAAAAAGTCCCTTAAAATAGGGGGGAGATTTTTCTGATTCATGCAATCTGCATGTGATGAATAAGCAGTTCGAATGGCTTTGAGTTCAGTTTGAATATTTTCTAAAGCATTAGCTTTAAGTGAGAATCTAAATTTACGAATAGCTTGAAGTACTTCGTGATAATGTTTGGGGCGATATTCGAAATCAAGCTTTGCAACTTGATCATTTCCTTCTTTATCCGGAAAAAATACTTTAACAGGTTTGTTACAAAGCCTTTTGATTTTATCTTCTTCCAACTCTTGGAAATAACCTTCATCAATCAAGGTGTATATTGCCTTCCTTAAATCTTCTTCATTAGATGCCATGAGGATAGATTCATGGGAACCTAAAAATGGAGTCGAGCAGATTTTTTCAAAAATAAATAGCTCTAGCATGTTGATTATTTTAATTTGATTATCTAGCTGATTGTTTAGCATGCTCACTCCTGTTCATACAGAGCTTATTATTTCATTACAGTTTTACCATTAAAAAAGCTTTAGTAAAGCCCTAATTTCTTTACAGATTTAGCCATTTTTATATACAGACTTAGTAATTAATATATTTTTTATTAGTAGGTTACGGGGATAGTTAATAAAAATTAATTTATGTAACAGATTATTTAATTTAATTGATTTTAGTAGTTGGAAATGAAAAATATAGAATATAATTTCTAGGAAAATATTGAATGCTTTGGGTGAAAATATGTTTGATTATATTTTAGAATTTTTTATAAATGAGAATTTTTTGAAAGTATAGTGAATAGCCACCAAAATTTTAGTCACATCAAGCTCACTATTCGGTGGGGGTGATGTTTGTTTTTGGATATTACGAAGTTAAATTACTTGCTTTTTTTACAAACAATAAAACTTATAATTGATCTAGAAAGTCATTTTCACCTATATCTTTTCTAATCTTCCATCATTTAAAAAATGGCACTGCTCTATATTCTGATTAATAAAAATGGGTTGTTGTCAGCATCCCACTATCCTAGACATAAGTCTTCTGGACTGATCCTATTCAGATGAGAATTGCGCCTAATTCGATTGTAAAACATCGCGATATAATCATACATCTGCACGAGCTATTTGTTGTGTTTTATAGAACCTCATTTTAATTCTCTCATTTTTAAACTACTAAGAAAGGGTTCCGCAACATTATGATCCTAACAAGTTCCACTCATGACCAAATTACGTCTTGTACGAAATTTCCATAATTCTCATTGCTACATTATGAACTTTGATCTGATTATAGGCTTATATAGCCTGCGTTGTTAAACTCCCATAAAATTGAATCCAAATCGATTTTCTCGGCAAGAGTCAAGTTTATTGATCAAATAATAACTTTCCTTGAATATAAATCAAGAACTAAAGCGAAATTTAACCATCCTTAACATATACAGATAATATAATTATTATAGATAACAGAGTTGTTCCTTAACTTTAGGCAAATCTTGTATTATTTTGCTATAGTAGATTTTAAAGCCTTGACATAAATAATTAAGCCCTAATTCACCATCAGGGGTTTTAACAAAGCGATCTTTTGGGCAATCGCCATAACAAAGGGGTAAAAATTGACATTGTTTGCAGTAGTTTGGCAAAGTACTTTGTTTTAGATACCCAAATTGCTGTTGTTTGTTACTAAATGCCAAGTTACCTTCATGATTTTCTAAAATGTTACCTAGTTTATATTCAGGATAAGCAAAGTGATCACATGGATATAAGTCCCCATTATATTCTAAGGCTAACGCTTTACCACAAATAGGAGCTGTGGTGCATTTTTGATAGCCGTGACCCAACGCTTGAGCAATTGTATTTTCAAAACAGTCTACAAATACTTTGCCAAAATCATTAGCAAGCCACTCACTCCAGATGGTACTTAAAAAATTTCCCCAATCGGTAGGTTCAACTGACCATTCGGCAACTTCTAGAATGTTATTTTTAGAATATTTGTTATTATTAATTGGCTGATAAATTATATCTTGTTGAATTGGCAAACTATCTGTTTGCCACAGTAAAGGAGCTTGAGTGTGGTAATTAGTTGGTTCAACCCCAGCCAAAAACTGTATCATACGTGGCTTTATTTTATCCCGTAAAAAACGATATACTTCAAGAGGATATTTAGCATTTTGACGGTTGACTACACACAATACATTAAAAGGAATTTGATATTCTTTTAATAAACTTACAGCTTTCATAACTAAATTAAAGGTTGGTTTATCATTTTTAGTGCGACGGTAAATATCATGAAGATCTTGGTCACCATCAATTGAAATTCCGACCATGAAGTCGTGCTGTTTTAAAAATTGACACCATTTATCATCGAGCAACAAACCGTTTGTTTGTATGTCATTATAAATTTGCATATTTTTTGGGCGGTAAGCATTTTGTATTGCTATTACTTTTTCAAAAAATGCCAGTCCCATGATAGTTGGTTCACCACCTTGCCAGGTAAAAGTAACTTCATTATTACCTTGATGTACCTCAATATACTGACGGATATGTTCAGAAAGCACTGTGTCCATCATACGGGGGTGATCGGCTTGCTGCAATAAATCCTGTTTATGGAGATAAAAACAGTAATCGCAATCAATATTACACATCGCACCACTCGGTTTTAGCATAGTGTGAAAGCGGTAAGTCTCACCATTTGGCAAGGGTGGTAATTTCAGCGTTGGCGAGGAAAATGGTTTTCTAGTATTGGTATTAATAGTCGGAATTAGTTGGCTCATGGCTTGACTCTTGCTGTAATTGGAATAGTGGCTTTATTTAGATAAAAACATCAAAATCCCCAAAAAATTAGAGATTTTGATTTATTGCTAGTTTTAGTTTATTGAATTTTACTTGGTGAAACTTCTACTACACCAACTTCTTTGGCGTAATCATCATAAGCTTTGACCATTTTCTCTAAAATTCGTGGGTTTTGTTTAGCGATGTCTTTGGTCTCACCAGGATCTTTAGCTAGATCAAACAATTGCCAAGTATCTTGTACGATTTTATCGCTCGTAAGACCATGAATAGTATCAAACCGTGAAGTAGAAAGGACCTTATAGTTACCCATTCGTACTGATTTACCACCCATACTCTCAATCACTCGTGGTTGTGCCGGGCCTTCAAATTTAGTGGTAGATTTTTTAAGTTGTGTCACAATACTCTTACCAGTTACTGGGGCTTTACCATTTGGAGTGATTCGCTTTACACCAGCGATATCGAGTACGGTTGGGGTGATATCAGTGATGTTACTATAACTGCCTGAGATTTTACCTTTGCTAATTTGGGCGCCTGCAATGATAAGTGGCGAACGCATTCCCCCTTCGCTTGTGTAGCCTTTAAATAATGAAAATGGTGTGTTAGACGCTTGAGCCCAGTCTGGACCTGTGGAGATATAGCTATTAGCACGTCCCATATTAGCGAAACTGTTATTATGTGTTTCATTAACCCATGCCCCCCAGCGTTTGTCTCCTTCACGAAAAGCCCCTGCTGCACCATTATCTGACATAAACATGATTACAGTATTCTCTAGTTCACCACGTTTTTTTAAATCGTTCATCAAACGCCCAATATTGGCATCCATATTATCGACCATTGCAGCATAAACTTGCATACGACGTGCAAATTCATCACGTTCTTTTTGACTAAGTGATGACCACTCAGGTGTACCAATAAGTTCTGGAGCTGTAGCATTTTGATTGATTAAGCCCATCTTTTTTACTGCATTAAATCGCTTGTTCGCTAACGCTTGCGGTCCATCAGTGTACATACCAGCATATTTATCAATGAACTTTTGCGGAGCTTGGAGAGGTGAATGTGGTGCGGTGTAAGCAAGGTATGCAAAGAAAGGCTTGTTAGCAGGTCTGTTATTAATTTCTTGGATCAAAAAATCGGTATAGCTGTCTGATGAGAAAAAGTTAGCAGGTTCATCAATGTATTTACCGTTTAGGCGATACATTTTAAGTCCATTCGGGTCTTTGTAGTTACCATAAACAACTTGTTTACCATCTTGGGTTGTTTGGCTTGGGAAGTGATAATACTCACCACGTATCATTGTAAATGATTTATCAAAGCCCTTCTGACTTGCATCTTGCTCATCGTTAGTCCCTAGATGCCATTTACCCGACATGATGGTATGATAGCCAGCACCTTTAAGATATTCAGCAACAGTCACAGCTTTATCATTAAGATAACCTGCATAGCCCTGTGGGTTACCTTCACGTTGTTCTTTAGTGGTGATTTCGCTTAGATTTCCCACGCCTACTAGATGCGGATCTGTACCTGTCAAAAGAGCAGCACGTGATGGACCAGAATATGGGGTGGCATGAAAATTGGTAAATTTTACTCCATTATCTGCAAGAGTTTGCAAATTTGGAGTCTTGATCTCACTGCCAAAAGGAGCAATATCTGACCATCCCATATCATCTGCCAAAATTACAATAATATTGGGCTGTTTAGCTGGTTCTGAACTAATAGTGGTTTTTGCTGTAGTGACGGTTGCCGTCATGCTGGCTAGAATGGCAGTGGAAAGTAATAAACGCTTATTCATAACAACGTCCTTGTGTTGAGTTAGTGGAGGAGAAATCAATCTAGTCTAAAAACTTATATTATTTCAAGGGCTTTATACTGTTTAGAAATATCTGAGATAAAATTAAAATAAATATATGAAAATAAAAGATAAAGTTAAAATACACAATGTTGACAATGCTTTAAACAATATGAGGATTATTTTAAATAAATTATAATATTCAGTTGCTTATATTTGTTATTTGTTATTTGTTAATCACTATTTTTATTTTTAAAATAAAATGAGAATAAGTGTATCTTATAATTTCATAATTTTAGTTCCGTATTTTATGAAATATTTTAATAAATATTTGAATTTATTGTTTTATTATTTTAATTATTCGCAATATTTCACATTTTTAGATATAACTTTTTGTTATATGTTGAATATATGAATTCATTTTACGAAACTTGGTAGCAGTCCCTAAACTTCATGCAATAAGAAAAGATTTAGAAATTTTAAAAGCAGGAGCGAAAAATGCAGTGTGGAATATTGCCTTTATATATCGATGGAAAATTTGTTATTTCAGGACATACATTTGACAACATCAATCCAGTTAATGGTGAAACCATTAGTTTAATTTCTGAGGCTAATGAAGTACAAGTAGCTAGTGCTGTTAAAGCTGCACGTTCTGCAGTTGAGGGTGAGTGGGGAGATTTCTCTCCAGCTGAAAGAGCACTGTATTTACGTAAAATAGCTGACGGTATTGAAGCTCGTTTTGAAGAGTTTGTAGCTGCTGAAGTAGCTGACACTGGCCGTCCAGTATATTTAGCCCGAACTTTAGATGTGCCACGTGCGATTGCTAATTTTAGAACTTTTGCGGATATCACAGCATCTTTTGTGGGTGAAAGTTGTGAAACAAAATTGGCAGATGGACATTTGCTTAATTATACCGTGCGTAAGCCGTTGGGTGTGATTGCAGTAATTTCACCATGGAATCTCCCAATATTATTATTTTCATGGAAAGTAGCACCAGCTTTGGCAGCAGGAAATGCAGTTGTTTGTAAACCCTCTGAAGAAACTCCTTCATCGGCAACATTACTAGCAGAAGTAATTGATTCAGTAGGTCTACCAAAAGGGGTATTTAATCTTATCCATGGTCGTGGTGCTACGACGGGTGCTTATTTAACCACTCATCCCGATATTGATGCTGTGTCTTTTACTGGCAGCTCTAAAACCGGCTCCACAATCATGAAAACTGTTGCTGATGATGTCAAAGAAGTGTCATTTGAGTTGGGTGGGAAAAATGCAGCTGTTGTATTTGCAGATGCTGATTTTGATGCTGCAGTCGAAGGTGTACTCAAATCCAGTTTTTATAATAGTGGTCAAGTGTGCATGTGTAGCGAACGTGTGTACGTACACGAAAGTATTTTCGAACGTTTTGTTGAGGCACTTAAAGAAAAGACAGAGGCTTTATCTTTAAATCTTCCCGATGCAGAAGGAGTTAATTTAGGTCCATTAGTTTCATTTGCGCATCGTGAGAAAGTACTCGGCTATTTCAAACTTGCAGAACAGGAAGGGGCAAATGTAATTACCGGCGGTAAGGTGCCAACTTTTGGAGATGAGCGTGATAAAGGAGCGTTTGTACTACCAACGATATGGACAGGTTTGTCTGACGATGCGCGAGTGATAAATGAAGAAATCTTCGGACCATGTTGCCACATTGCGCCATTTAGGGATGATGATGAGGTATTAAAGCGTGTTAACAATAGTGATTATGGATTGGATTGTAGTATTTGGACAACTGATCTCAGTCGAGCCCATCGTTTTTCACGTAAGGTGCATGTAGGGATTGTATGGGTCAATACTTGGTATTCTCGTGATTTGCGTACACCTTTTGGGGGTGCTAAACGCTCGGGCTTAGGTCGTGAAGGTGGTATCTTTTCACTAAATACTTATTCAGAAATCACAAATGTTTGTGTGAAATTTTAGTTTGCAATGGATTGATTGAAAGTAGAACCAAGGATAGAAGGGAAGATAATGAAAACATTGGATATTCAAACCATTATAGATCGTCCGAAACTGTCAAAATTGCAGTGGGGCGTTTTTATTCTAGGCTGCCTAATTATATTAGCTGACGGATTGGATGCAGGCGCAATTGGTTATATTGCTCCAACCATTAGTGAAGAATGGGGCATTTCTAAAAAGGATTTGGGCCCAGTATTAAGTGCGGCTTTAATAGGTATGTCATTGGGTGCTTTGATTTCAGGTCCACTAGCTGACCGACTAGGCCGAAAATGGATCGTTATTCTGACTACAGGATTATTTGGTGTTGCAACCCTTTTATCTGCAACTTCTGAGAATTTATCACAACTTTCTTTTTGGCGATTTGTAACAGGTTTAGGGTTAGGTGCTGCGATGCCAAATATTGCAACGCTGTTAGCTGAATATATGCCCCAAAAGCGTCGTGCTTTGATGGTTAATTTAATGTTGAGTATGTTCCCATTAGGAGCGGCATTAGGAGGTGTATTTTCTGCCCTATTGATTAAAGATTTTGGCTGGCATTCAATCTTGGTCGTAGGTGGTGTGATGCCAATCATTTTAACATTAATATTGATTTTAATGTTACCTGAATCTATCCAATTTTTGATTCGTAAAAACAAACAAACAGAAGCGAAAAAAGTTGTTGCACGTATTCAAGGTTATAATTTATCACCTGACATAACTTTGAGCTTACCCGTAATAGAAAGTCAGCAGCAAGCAAACAAAACAAAACCTGTTTCTATGGTGCTCTCAGCAAAGTATATGATTGCTTCCTTTACCTTATGGCTGTGCTGCTTTATGAGTCTGTTGGTATTTTATCTTTTAGTAAGTTGGATGCCTACCATCTTGAAAAATGCAGGTTTTGGTGTGGAACAATATAGTTTACTAACGGCTATTTTCCCCTTCGGTGGTGTGCTCGGTACTATTCTTATTGGTTTGTTAATGTATAAGTTTAATCCGAATCGTGCATTGATGGTGGTGTATATCTTGGCTGCATTACTACTGATTGTCACGGGGCTATTAAGTCAAAATATTTATCTTCTAGGTGGATTTATCTTTCTTGCAGGAGCTGCCTTAGTTGGTGCGCAGTCTTCATTACCTTCTTTGGCTGCGATCAGTTATCCAGTGCAATGTCGTGCAGTAGGGGTGTCGTGGATGCATGGTATAGGACGCTTAGGAGCGATCACAGGTGCCTTATTTGGTTCATTGATCTTCTCGCTTGATTTTAATGTTCATCAGATTTTCATTATGTTGGCTATACCAGTCCTTATTTCAGCAATCGCATTATTCATTAAAGGTCGAGACCACTCGAATAAAGTCGATTCTATTTACTCTGAAAAATCGGCCTAAGTAACTATATTAAAGGAAAAAATGGTGTCTGATATGGATTTTCTTAATCAAGTAGCTGAACAGCTATGGAATGCTAAAAATAATCTTCAGCCATGTTTGCCACTAAGTAAAACATTCAAGGACTCTCTGAGTGTGGATGAAGCTTATCAGATCCAACAAGTTAATTTGGATCGTGCAATCAATGAACAAAACAAGCGAATTGTTGGTAAGAAAATTGGTCTTACGTCAAAGGCTGTACAGAAACAGTTAGGTGTGGATCAGCCTGATTATGGCAGTTTGTTTGCAGATATGATCATAGCAGAAGGTCAAACAGTTAGCCTGACTAATTTATTACAACCTAAAATCGAAGCAGAAGTTGCTTTGGTACTCAAACAAGATTTACTTCACTTCGATAACACTCTTATTGATTTAATTAATGCTGTTGATTATCTGCTACCTGCAATTGAAATTGTCGATAGTCGTGTAAAAGACTGGAAAATCAGTATTGAGGATACCATCGCTGATAATGCTTCATCTGCTTTGGTGGCATTAGGTCAAAAACCAGTAGCTCTAAAAGATGTTGCATTAGACAAAATTGGTATGGCGATGTACTCCCAGGGTGAATTGGTGTCATCAGGTAATGGGGCAGCTTGTTTAGGCAACCCATTGGTAGCCGCACTTTGGCTGGCCAATACCATGGCAGAGAGGGGCAATCCACTCAAAGCAGGTGACTTAATCCTTACAGGTGCTTTAGGGCCAATGGTTGCTGTTAATAATCCTTCTACATTTACTGCATTTATTCAGGATTTAGGTGAAGTAAACATCACGTTTACCGAATAGTTGGTTTCATTATTAACCAAGTATTTTTATTCAGTGATGTATTGAGAATATCTAAGGAAATTGTTATGGAAAATCAAAAAATTGGTGCCGCTATCATCGGGTCAGGGAATATTGGTACTGATCTAATGATTAAAATAATGCGCAACAGTAAATACTTAAAATTTGTTGCAATGGTCGGGATAGACCCAGAATCAGATGGTCTAGCACGAGCCAAACGAATGGGGGCTGCTGTCACTCATGAGGGGGTTGAGGGGTTGGTCAAACTCCCTGAATTTAAAGAAGTAAAAATTGTATTTGATGCAACTTCTGCAAATGCACACATCAAAAATAATGAAATACTACAGCTTTATGGTGTTCATGTTATTGATTTAACACCCGCTGCTATCGGTCCATATACTGTGCCTGTATGCAATCTGGAAGATAATCTTTCGGCACCAAATATTAATATGGTGACCTGTGGTGGTCAGGCAACTATTCCTATTGTATCTGCAGTAAATGATATTACTCCCGTATTTTATGCGGAAATAGTGGCATCAATTTCGAGTAATTCAGCTGGTCCGGGTACGCGAGCCAATATTGATGAGTTTACTGAAACTACTGCTGCAGCGTTACGAGTTTTAGGAGGTGCAAAGTCTTCAAAAGCCATCATTATTCTAAATCCTGCTGAACCTCCAATTTTAATGCGAGATACAGTGTATTGCCTAGTTACTGGCAATAATTGCAACGATGAAATAAAAACGGCAATAGAAAAGCGTGTTGCCGAAGTAGCTACGTATGTTCCTGGATATCGTCTGAAACAAGATATCCAGTTTGATCCTATCCCTAGTGATGAGATTGATCTTTTCCCAGAATTAAAAGGTAAGTCTGGTACAAAAGTTTCAGTCTTTTTGGAAGTAGAAGGTGCTGCACATTATTTGCCTGCCTACGCTGGAAATTTAGACATTATGACTTCAGCGGCTCTAGTTTGTGCTGATGCGATGGCTAAAAATATTCAATAAGGAAGAATGTGATGACTGAATTATATATTTCTGATGTGACGCTGCGTGATGGCGCTCATGTAATGAAACATCGCTACAACATTTCACAAGTCAAACAAATTGCATCTGCACTTGATAAAGCTGGTGTGCGTTCAATTGAAGTAGCGCATGGTGATGGTTTGGCGGGCTCAAGTTTTAATTATGGTATTGGTTCACATACTGATATGGATTTAATTGCTGCCGCTGCTGAATCTGTAGACAAAGCATTAATTGCGACTTTATTAATTCCAGGAATTGGTACGGTACATGACCTTAAAAATGCTTATGCGTCCGGTGCACGTGTAGTACGTGTTGCAACCCATTCAACGGAAGCAGATGTGGCTGCTCAACATTTAAATTATGCACGTGAATTAGGCATGGATGCTGTTGGTTTTTTGATGATGTCTCATATGACAGCACCTGAACGTTTAGCACAAGAAGCACTAAAAATGGAAAGTTACGGTGCAACCTGTATTTATATTACTGATTCAGGTGGGGCTATGCTTATGGAGGATATGCGCGCTCGTGTACGTGCCCTTAAAACTGTATTAAAACCAGAAACACAACTTGGAGTTCATGCTCATCATAATTTGAGTTTAGGTATTGCGAATTCGATTGTTGCAGTAGAAGAAGGTGTACATCGTATTGATGCTTCGCTCGCTGGACAGGGAGCTGGAGCAGGTAATGCACCTTTAGAGGTATTTATCGCATGTGCAGAAAAAATGGGATGGAGGCATGGTTGTGACTTGACGGCATTGATGGATGCTGCTGACGATATTGTGCGTCCGTTACAGGCACGTCCTGTACGTGTGGATCGTGAAACATTAGCTCTAGGTTTTGGAGGTGTTTATTCTAGCTTCCTTTTACATGCAGAACGTGCAGCAAAACGTTATGGCCTGAAAACTTTAGATATTTTACTTGAAGTTGGCCGCCGCAAAATGGTTGGTGGGCAAGAAGATATGATTACAGATGTTGCATTAGATTTAATTAAACAAAAGGGATTGTAATGAATATTCAAACTTGTGCTGAACAATTGCACCAAACACGTTTAAACAAAAAAGAAATTTCTTCATTACGAACTAATTTTTTATTTGATTTGGAGCAAGCTTATCAGATTCAAGAGTATGGTTTGCATCTACGTGAGCAGCAAGGTGAAAAATCAATTGGTGTAAAACTTGGTTTTACTAGTAAAGCCAAAATGCTACAGATGGGTGTGAATCATTTGATTTGGGGGGGGCTAACTGATGCCATGCAAGTTCAGGATGGTGGTTCTATAAATTTGAATGATTTTATTCATCCACGAATTGAGCCTGAAATTGGTTTCTTGACAAAGAAAGACATTAATCTCACTTTAAATATGACGAATTGCCTTGACTATATCGAAGGTGTTTTTCCAGCACTTGAAATCATTGATTCACGTTATCAAGCATTTAAGTTCAGCCTCGAAGATGTGGTTGCAGATAACACTTCTTCAGCAGCATTTGTAATGGGGCAACTCTATCCGACTGATCATTTTGAGTCCAATATGGGTGTTCTGTTAAAACAAGATGGGCATATCATTGAAAGTGGTACGACCGCTGCAATTCTAGGAAATCCATTGCAAGCATTGATCCAAATTTCTGAACTCTTACAACAAAGAGGCAAAATTCTACCTGCTGGATCAATTATTTTAGCAGGTGCAGCAACAGCAGCTATTCCTCTGCATTCTGGTCATCACTATCAAGCTGAAATCAATGGACTTGGTTCAGTATCTGTTTCCGTCAATTAAGAGAACTAAAATGCAAAATAAATCAACTGTACTAAAAGACAAAGCTAAACCACGTGGTAAGTTTCCACATATTAAGCGTGCTGGTGATTTTCTATTTGTTTCAGGAACAAGTTCTCGCTTATCAGATAATACATTCGTAGGTGTAAAAGTCGATGAGATGGGTGTAACAGATTTGGATATAAGTGCACAAACCCATGCGGTCATTAAAAATATTGCAGATATTTTGGCTGTTGAAGGTGCAACCTTAGCAGATATTGTTGAAATTTCGGCTTATTTAGTCGATATGAATGATTTTGCACGTTATAACCAAGTGTATGCAGAATATTTTGACTATGATGGTCCTACACGTACTACGGTGGCAGTACATCAACTCCCTCATCCACACTTACGGATTGAAATTAAAGCTGTAGCTTATAAGCCAATTCGCTAATGATAAAAAAATTAATTTATTAATTAGAAAGCCAAGGAGAAATTTCATGGAATTGAAATATGGATTACCAAAGCAATTAGTCCAATGGTCGGAAGAAAATCTTGCTCTTCTAAAACCACCTGTAGCAAATGCTTCAGTATTTAATGATGGCAACTATATCATTAATGTTGTTGGTGGTCCCAATTATCGAAGTGATTTCCATGACAATCCCTATGAAGAGATTTTTTATCAAATTCATGGAAATGCCCATATTATTATATGGGATAGGGGCCAATTTGAGCGCATTGATCTTAAAGCTGGTGATGTTTTCTTACTCCCTGCACATGTTAAACATTCTCCACAGCGTCACGAAAAAGGATTGTGCTTTTTGGTAGAGCTTCCTCGCCCACAAGGGTTCATTGATAAATTCTCTTGGTATTGTGCGGATTGTGCTGACTTGGTTTTTGAAACAAGCGGTCAGTTAACTAATCTAGTTGAAGATCTCCCAATTATGTATAGAAAATTTTATGATTTAGACGATACTGCACGTACTTGTACTCAATGCGGATCTGTTCATCCAGGTAGAAAGGCATCTGAATGGCTTAAATCACTAAAATCTTCGAAAGTAACCAATGCTCAATTTTAAGATTTTATCAAAAAACATTTTTCTATTTAATAGTTGCATATATTTCCCTCTTTTGAATCTTATTAAAAGAGGGAAAAATCAAATATGAGTTACTTAAAAAATATTTATTTTGCTATTTTGGATTAAGGAATACTTTCTTATGATGATAGATATCCATTCTCATTTTTTTCCGAAAATAACTGAGAAGCAAGCCAACAGATTGAATCCAGAAACTGTACCATGGTTAAAAATCAAGTCAGATGGACGAACGGGTAATATTATCTTAAATGGCAAAGATTTTCGACCCGTGTATGATGCATTATGGAGTCCAGAAAGAAGAGTTGAGGAACTTGATCAACAGAATGTTGATATTCAGGTTCTGTGTTCTACACCAGTGACATTCGCATATGCTGAACCGATGAGCCCAAAAGTGGTCGAATGGAACCGTTTGATGAATGATCTGGCTATCGAAATGTGTAGCTATCGCCCTCAACGACTTAAGGCTATGGCCCAAGTTCCGTTACAAGATATTGAGGAGGCATGTAAGGAGTTAAGTCGTGCGAAACGGATTGGACATATCGGTGTTCAAATTGGAAATCATGTCGGTTTGAAAAATCTCGATGATGAGGGGATTTTGACATTCTTACATCATTGTGCAGATGAAAATATGCCTGTTTTTATTCATCCTTGGGATATGATGGGGGGAGATCGTATGCCTAAATGGATGTTGCAATGGCTAGTATCTATGCCAGCTGAAACTCAATTAGGTGTACTGTCGCTCATTTTATCAGGAGCATTTGAACGTTTACCAGAAAATTTAAAAATCTGCTTTGCTCACGGGGGAGGAAGCTTGCCATACTTGATTGGTCGAGTAGACAACGCATGGAAACATCGTGACATTGTACGTGAAGACTGCCCAAACTTACCATCATCTTATTTACGTCGTGTATGGGTAGATTCTGCAGTTTTTGATTCTCTTGCTCTAAATTTTCTGATTGAAAAAATGGGAGAAGATCGTGTCATGCTAGGTTCTGATGCACCTTTTCCTTTAGGTGAGCAAGAAATAGGGCATTTGGTCAAAAACAGTAATTTGTCTGAAGAAAAACAGCAAAAGATTTTGGTTAACAACGCAAAGACATTTTTTAATATCTAATGACCTATGAAGATACTTGATGATCGTGCTTTTAATATTAAAGACATTGCTTTAAATCGTGTAAAGCTGAGACCATTTGTAATATTTAATCAAGTATTGCAATCAGGCTCTATTGTGCATGCGGCTCACCAACTGCACATTACACAGCCTGCAGTGACTAAAGCTATTCAGGAACTTGAGGAACAATTACAGGTTAAATTGTTTGTACGTAAGAAAAATGGTGTAGAGCCTACACCTGAAGGGCACCAGTTAGCAGAGCGCGTTAATCATTTATTAACTCAACTGCGATATCTAGTCGATGATATTAATAGTTTCCGTGGTGGACATGCTGGCCATATTGTTGTTGGTACACTGCTTTCAGGCAGTGTGCGATTATTACCAGAATCGATCATTGAACTTAAGAAACATTATCCAGATATTGTAGTGACGGTCAAAGTTGGCACTATTGAAGAATTGTTTCCAGCTTTATTAAAAGGTGATCTGGATATGGTGGTTGGGAGAATTCCTAGTCAACACTTCAAATTTAATCACCAATATGATTTAGTACATACGGCCTTATTCAGGGAGCAGATCAACTTGGTTGTATCTAAACATCATCCATTGTTAAAGAATGAGCACGTGAGGATAGAAGAGTTGTTGCAATATCCTTGGTTGTTACCTTTACCCGCTTCGGAAATGCGTCAGGCAATTGAAGATTTTTTTAAGCAGAAGGGCTTACCTTTTCCACATAATATTATTGAATCCATGTCTATTTTGACCAATATCATTATTTTGATGCAATCAGAAGCGATTGGTTTTATGGGTGATCATGTAGCGGAATACTTATCTAAAAATAGCATGATCGAAATATTGCCAACTGAAAATTTGGGGCAAATTGTAGAAGTGGGTTATTCACTAAGACCTAATGATGAATTAAGTATAGCCTGTAAAAAAATGATCAACATTATGCATCAGTTATTTGATCAGTCTAAAACTATATCTTGACTAACATTTATATAAAATAGTTATGGATGGATATAGCTGAAATATAAATAACTTTAAGTAACCACTGACTCATCATTCTTTGATAAGTCATCCCCCTTAAGACTATGGGACGCTAAAATGAAAAAAGGACTTTTAACCTGCAGTTTATCTGCATTGGTACTCGCTATGTCTACTGGTCAGGTTTTTGCTCAAAATACTACTGATCAATGGACCTTTACCCTGCGAAATGCTTATATCAATCGCGAGTTTGATTCGACTGACGTGAAAGATACAGGTAGTTGGTCACAAGCAGCTTCGCTGTTCTACAAATCAAATATGATAGATACGCCCCTAGAAATTGCCGATCAGCCGATCAAGGTGGGGGTAGATGCTTCTGTGCAGTATGCCGTTCGATTAAGTGATGACAAGCATGTTTCAGATTCTGTTTTACCATTTAATACCGCAGACAAATCGCAGGCCTCAGATCATCTGAAATATGGAGCAACCTTAAAAGTTGGCTATGATCAAACCCTACTCAGAGTAGGTGAGCTCTGGTTAGATACACCGATTACTTCGGTTGACCGCAGTCGTCAATTATTAACCTCTTACTGGGGAACCAATCTTCAATCGCAAATAAATGATCAACTTAAAGTTGAACTGGGACGTGTAGAAAAAGTATCACCACGTAATGAAGAAAATTTCCGGAAATTCTCAAAAACTGTGAATGGCGTTAAGTATGAATCAGATGGTTTGAATTACATAGACTTACGCTACCAGTTCTCTCCGAGTATCAAAGGTGAATATTATTTTGGTCAGTTAGAAGACCTTTATGATACACACTACGCATCACTTGAACATAACTGGAAACAACCAAAATTTACGATTAATTCAAAAGTTAAATATTTTAATGCTCAAGAAGATAATAGAAATCTAGGTATTAATGCGGGAAACTTTGGGATTTTAGAAACCTTAAAAGTAAATAATCATAGTGTAGGTTTAGGTTATCAGGAAATTAGCGGAGAATCTGCTTATCCATTACCAGATGGTTTCTTACCAGAATTGTATTTTATTAACTGGGGCACAACAGGATTTTTTAAGGAAAATGAAAAGTCCTATCATTTAATTTATAGCTATGATTTTAAGAATTATATGCCTGGTTTAAAAGCCACTTTGAAATATAGCTATGGTAATGATTTTAAAGCTGCGAATGGTAAAAAGAACGAGGAAAGTGAATCAAGTGTCAATTTAAATTATGACTTTCAACAGTCTTATCTGAAAGGTTTTGGTATGCAATTAATTAGGATCGATAATCAGATTAAATATGGTAATGATTTTTCTGAAACTCGATTCTTTGTGAATTATAAAAAGAGTTTTTAGTGAAATTCTAAAAGGCAAAAAGTGAGCTTTCGGGTTCACTTTTTTCTTTGTTAACTTCTAATAACGCCGCGAGAAACAGCGTTTTCAATATAGGTCTAGCATAAAATGAATTTAGATAAGTTGAGATATTATGATTTTCCTGATGCGCAGTCATATCTTTTATTGACCGCGCGTTTATTAATAGTCGTGTTATTCATTAAATTAGGTATTCCCAAGCTGATGCATTTTGATCAAACCGTTCAATATATGCAGTCTCTCGATCTTCCTTTTGCAATATTGGCAGCCTTTAAGTTGACAAAAATAACTAATCATGCGAAAAAGTTTTTTTAGTTAACAGATGTTCACACATGCCTCGAATTGTTTCTGTACCACTTAGTTTAGAACAGCGAGAACGACTCATTTTTCTGGCCAAGCATGCAAAACATTGGCGTGAAAGACAACGTGCCCAAACTATTCTCTGGCTTTCTGAAGGTAAAAGTGTTGCGGAAGTTGCCACTCTACAAGAACGTATCCCAGAAACCATAAGGCTACAACGCCGACGTTGGGAATTGTATGAGTTTGAATCGATTAAAGAAGGTCATCGCTCAGGTCGGCCCAATACATTGATCTCAGACTATCAGGCGAAAATCCTAGATTGGGTCAATACAAGTCCACTCAATGCAGAACAAATCCGAGTCAAACTACATGAAGAATACGAAGTGTCCGTGTCTGTTGAAACCATTCGTAAGTTTTTACGTGATTCAGGTATGGTCTTCAAGCGTACCCGTCATAGCTTGAAAAAAAAGAGATCCGATTGCATTTGAACAAGCAACACAGCAGATTGAAAAATTACGAGAGCAAGCGGCACGTGGTGAAATTATATTAGGTTATGTTGATGAAACAGGGTTTTCATCTACACCTGATAACCGCTATGCGTGGACAAAGATAGGTGATGTTCATGCGGTTGATGCAATAAGATTAAAACGAGTTAATGTCATGGGGTGTTTGCTTTCAACGGGGAAACTGGTGACAAGTTGTTTACAAGAGTCAGTTACAAGCACTTGGTTTTATGCCTATTTAACTGGAATAGCTCAACAAGTAAAACAGACTTATAACCTTCCATTGGTTCTTATTGTTGATAATGCCTCGATTCATAGAAGTAAAAAGATGGCTGATTACAGAGAGCTACTTAAAAGTAACTTTTCGACGAATTTGTATTTTATTCCAGCTTATAGCCCTGAGTTAAATCGAATCGAGATGGTATGGAAGCAGATGAAATATTATTGGCGAGATTTTCAAGTCATGACAGCTGATAAAATAGAGCAATGGGTGGAGAGAGTATCAAACCAATTCGGAAAAGAATACATGTTTACTTTTTAATGACAGCTTATCGCAGTGTTGATGGAAGTATTAGCTCCGTTATTAATTTTGATTGGCTATTATACTCGACCAATCGCAATCGTTTTTGCGTTTTACACACTTGGTTCTGCGATCTTGGGTCACGCATATTGGCAAGTACCTCAGGAGTTGGTTCAGTCCAACATGGTTAATTTCTATAAAAATATAAGTATCGCTGCTGGTTTTCTGTTATTGAGTTTAATAGGACCGGGACGTTTTTCTTTGGATAAAAAATAAATGATTAAAAATTAAATTTATACTAAACAGGCTCATTTCGAGCCTGAAATTAATTTTCCATTGTACAAAACTCAGCCCAATCTGCCATTAAACCTTTACGTTTTTCCAGATAAGCCCCTCGTAAATATGCTGCTTCGACTTCATCAGGTAGTTTGTGGGCAAGTACATGCTCACATACCTCACGAGGGTAGTCTGTTTTGTCGGCTGACCAGTCACGGAATGTAGAGCGAAAGCCATGTATTGTAATAACACGATTTTGCTTCGGATCAAGATAGCCTAAGCCATTTTCTTTTAGCACTTGTCCAAGTATGTTCTAGATCACAGTCATCACTAACATATCAGAAAGGTTTTAACTAGAAACACAGGATATTTTGATTGTGAGTGAATTCAGAATAAGTAAACCTTATAATTGTAATAATATATTTCTATTGATTATTTGCTCTTGTTTTAAATAGTTTCTACTATCATTATAGAACTTATTTAAATAAATCTAACAGGTTAAATATGGGGCTAGTAAGAGTTGATACTGGAAATGATAAGTCAAAAGATCAGATAATTTTATCGTGGAAATCAACCCTTGCTATTCATGAAACAGCCTTAAGGCTACCTCAAAAGTCAGCATTGCTTAAATGTTTAGACTATGATTTAAATGATGAGGAAGAACCTGTAATAATTAATATGCCTACAGGGACAGGAAAAACAGGTGTCATTGCATCATTATTATTTAAAGCAATATTTAAGAGAACGCTAATCGTTGTTCCCTCCGACTCTTTACGGAAGCAAATAAGTGATGATCTAATCGATTTGAAAAAATATATTGCTTGGGGGGTTCTTCCTGAAAATAGTGAACAACCTATTATTTCTAGGTTAGAACCAAAAGATATTGATAAAATTGTTGAACATGATTTAGAAGAACAGTTTATTGTCGTTGCAACATCGCAAATTTTTAATTCATTCCAAGATGAAAATTTGAAGGTTTTTTTAAATCAGTTTGATAGGTTGATCTTTGATGAGGCTCATCATAGTGAAGCCCCAACATGGAAAAAACTTCGTGATAATTTCACCCAAAGAAAAAAGAAGATATTTCAATTTACCGCAACCCCTTACAGAGGAGATGGCAAAAAATTAGAAGGAAAACTCATATATCAATATTCCATTGCAAAAGCTTTTGATGAAGGTATTTTTGAGAAAATTCAATTTGAAGCTGTCAATGAATATTACGACGAGAAATCCGATGGAGTTGTAGCAAGGAAAGCATTGGAAGTATTACAGAAAGATATTTTGGCAGGGCTAGAGCATGTTCTTATGGTTAAAACTTCTACTATTAAGCATGCAAAAGAATTAAAAAAATTATATACCTCTCTAATAAAAGAATATTTCCCTGAAAAAATGGAAGTTTTATTAGCAACCAGCAAAGATGGAATAAATGAAGAAGATAAAAGTAAATTAAAGGAAGGAAAAACACAAATAGTGGTTTGTGTTGATATGTTTGGAGAAGGGTATGATTTACCTAATTTAAAAATATTAGCTTTACATAAAAAATGTAAGAGCTTGCCAATATTTATGCAATTAGTGGGTCGTTTCACAAGGGTTAATAGAACAAAAAAACTAGGTCAAGCAACAATCATCTCAAATGTTGTTGCAGATGATATTGGAGAGCAATTTCAAGAGCTTTATCAGGCTGATGCAGATTGGAACCTATTGATTGGGAGTTTAAGTAAAGAAAAAATGATAGAAGAATTTTTTAGTTCTTCAATTGATGGTGAATATAATCATGAATTGATAAGAAAATTGTTCTCATCAAATTCATTCTATATTAAAAATAGCGCAACAATTTATAAAGAAATTGATGATGATATTAACGAGATTTTTGAAAAAACTAATCTTAAAAAATATTTTAATAAGTTGTCGGATAATTATATTTCTGCAATTTTTAGGGAAGAAAATTTAGGAATTATCTTATCAAGAAAGAAAGTTACCCCTATGTGGGTGTCTAGTGATGAGTTACAATTTGATTTGTTCGATATATTCATATTTCTGAGAAAAGGTACTGACTTATTTGTTCATGGAAGTAATAAGGATTTAGTCCAGAATTTAGCAAAAGAGTTAGGCTATATTAACTTTAGTTTTCCTGAGTTATTTCGAATGTTTTATGATTTAGAACGTTCAGCATTTGCAAATTTAGGTATGTTATCAACATCTAGAAATATAAGATTTAGAATGTTTACTGGTACAGATGTCTACAAAGAATTAACACAGCAAGATTTAAATAATAATGCATTATCAAATTTGTTTGGCCATGGTTACATTGACGGTAAGAAAGCTAGCTTGGGGTGCTCTAGGAAGGGTGTCACATGGTCAATGTCTAGTGCTAACATTTATCAATGGGTCAAATGGTGTGAATCGTTATATGACAAAATTCATAATGGAAATATTCCTATTGATTCATTTGTTAATAATATGCTTGAGCCATTTAGTGTTGAAAACTTAGCTAACTTTAAAATTCTCACAATCTCACCTGTAGATTTAATTTCTAAGGCTGTTAATTTGATACGGATTAGAGGCGAGTTGGGCTTAAAAAAATTAAATTTTAGCTTTTATGAGGTTTTAAATATTAAACAAGATGAAGAGAAAATAAGTTTTTCGATAAAAATTTATTTTGAAGATGATTGTTTTTGTACACTTGATTATATCTATGATTTAACACATGGTTTTATTTTAGTTTCCGAGTCTTATAATGGAATAAAACTTAATTGTGAGTTAGATTTTATTAAGGAACTTCCAAAAAAACTTGGGCTTGTTGCTTGGACTTCAGGTTTTGAAGTAATTAGTTTAAATGAAAAAATTGGTTATAAGAACAAATATTCTTACACATTAGTAAAAGATAATGTAACTGAGTTGGACTGGAATGGGGTGGAGATAAATAAAGAGAGTTGGAAGTTTGGGGCAGTGAAAAACTCTGTTCAGGGTAAAATAATTGATGTACTTCAATCTCAAGAAAATAAGCCGAACATATTGTTCTATGACGATGGTAGTAATGAACTTGCAGATTTAGTTGGATTTTGGATTGATGAAGAACAGCAAAAAGTATGTATGCGTTTATATCATTGTAAATATGCTATAGGTACAAAATCTTCTATTGGAGCTGTGAATGAGCTGGTTCAGCAAACCCTTTCAACTTGTGATAAATTATCTGATGCAGTAAAAGCATTAAAACAATTAAAAATTAGAGAGAATAACACTTATAAAAAGACTAAAAATAGTAGATTCATATTAGGTGAAATGTCAGATTTAGATGCTTTGATTAAAAAGTATAGAACTTATGACGTTACTATAGAAATAGTATTAGTTCAGCCGAGCCTAGATTATTCTGAATTGAATTCTCGTGTTGAATCAGTACTAGGGCAGTTGGCATGTATTATCAAACAGACCTTGAATGCTGAAACTTATTATATTATCAAATAAGTATAATCTCTATAAAACTTGATGAAGGAAAAATATATTAATGCTTCTGCCATTTAAGGCGGAAGTATAGATTTTATGCTATTAATTTTGTGCATTACAAAACTCAGCCCAGTCAGCCATTAATCCTTTACGTTTTTCTAGATAAGCCCCACGTAAATAAGCTGCTTCGACTTCATCAGGTAGCTTATGTGCCAGTACGTGCTCACAAACTTCTCTAGGGTAATCGGTTTTGTCTGCCGACCAATCACGGAATGTTGATCGAAAACCATGTGTTGTAATTACTCGATTTTGTTTTGGATCAATATAGCCTAAGCCATTTTCTTTAAACTTCTGTTCATGCATACGTTTAATTAATGTGGTTAATGACATGTCAGAAAGCATGCCACCACGAGGGGCAGGAAAGATAAAGTCTTGTGGTCGGGTATATTGTTGAATTGATTCAAGCAAAGCGATTGCCTCTTGAGACAACGGAACACGGTGTTCTTTGTCTGCTTTCATCCGTTCTTTAGGAATGATCCAAACTTTATTCTTAAAATCGATTTCCAACCATTTTGCCCCAAAAACCTCGCCAGAACGACATGCAGTTAAAATCGCAAATTCTAGAGCTTTAGGTGAAATTCCTTTTTTCTGTCTCAAGTGCTGAACGAATTCAGAAACCTGTTCATAAGGTAACGATGGGTGAGGGCGTGATTCCTGCTTTAAATTCCCCAAGATTGGCTCGAGGTTACCTTTCCATTCAGCAGGATTATCACCAACAAAATACCCCATGGCCTTAGCATAATCAAAAATGGTTTCTATACGACCACGAATACGTTTAGCTGTTTCGTTCTTCTCAGTCCAGATAGGTCTAAGAACTTCGGCAATATCGACTTTAGTAATTGTACCAATACTGATATCACCTAAAGTTGGGTAAATATAGGTTTCTAATGTAGAAGTCCACTGTCGAATATGCTTTTCATTTTTCAGTTCACGGGCCTTATTGGCAATAACGACTTTTGCACACTCAAGGAATGTTTTGTCACGAAGTTTCTGAACATACAGCTTTTCTAGTTGTTCTTGTTTATGAGCAATTGGATCAATGCCACTTCGTATTTGTAATCTTAATTCAGTTGCTTTGGCACGGGCTTCAGCTAAAGAAATTTCAGGGTAGGGACCGATTCCAATATCGCGGCGATGTGGTTTTAACTTCCCATCTTTATCCAGACGTTTTCCTACTACTGCACGCAAAATCCAGACACGGGAGTTACCTTCAACATTCAGGCAAAGGCCATCAACGCCCCCTACAGTATGTCGCCCAGTCTTCTTTATTTTTGATACACTGAGTGCAGATAGCTCTTTAGATTTCTTTGGCATGTCTTTATTTACCCCACAACCTACCCCTCATAAAATACTGGAAATGGTAGGATGAGACAAGATGTGTTAGGATGATTAAAATGTTAAAACATTGAAATATATATGTTTACAATATTGATTTGGATTGCTTAGGACTATTGTTAGACGGACACCGCTTCCGCCAAACAATACTTTCCAGCGTTGCTTAACGCGCTATAAGCGATTGATTATAGTGGTTAAAGTTGGAATGTAACAGTACGACGCACGTTGACACTTGACGTAAATCGACAGTTATAAAGTAGTAAGAAATGTAGTAAGTTAAAACTTACTACATTTTTTTTGCGTGGTTTTTACAATGGCACGTACTCAAAATAAGCTCACAGCGCTACAAATTAAAAAACTTAAGGCTGATCCGCAAAAGAGTATAAAGATAGGGGATGGTGGGAACCTGTATTTTCGTATTGATCCGAATGGAAGTCGGTATTGGATATTTAATTATACTCGCCCATATACGAGCAAGCGTAATGAAATGTCACTAGGCACATATCCTGAGATGTCCTTGGAAGAAGCTCGTAAAGTTCGAGATGAATACAAAGTGCTCATTCAAAAGGGTATTGATCCAGCAGCACAACGTTTGCAACATAAACACCAGCGCAAACATGAGCTAGATCATACTTTTCAGGTGATCGCAGGAAAGTGGCTTGAAAAAAGAGCGGTAGAAAAGAAAGAAGATAGTGAAACGATTCGTCGTTTAAATCATGATGTCTTGCCATTTATTGCAAACTTAACCTTTGATCAATTAACTTTGGAGGTGCTAGAAGATCGGGTATTTCAGCCTATTCTCGAGAGGAAAGCATACGCTGTTGCAAAAAGGTTGAAGTCAGACTTAAATCAAATCTTCAAATTTGCTCGAAAAAGAAAACTCATTACTTATAATCCGATTGAGGATATTGAACTCCCATCACCACCAAAGAAAAATCATGCCGCAATTGTTGAACCACGTGAGTTAGCTTTACTTGTTAAGGCTGTATGGGGCTACGGTGAACTACATCCTAGAAGTTTAATTACGACCCAAATTTCAATAAAAAAGTCTCCGACAAACCCGGTACGGTTCAGTATCAACACGTATGAATACAGATATGGTGCTCGATGCACTGGAGCAAGCATTGCATGATCGAGGCATGCCAAAGAACGTGATTCATCATAGTGACAGAGGCGTGCAATATCTTTCCATTCGTTATACCAATCGTTTAGAAGCAGCAAATTTACGAGCATCAGTCGGTACGACCGGTGATTCATACGATAATGCTTTGGCTGAAACGGTGAATGGCTTATACAAAACAGAGGTGATTGAATATTTAAAAGCGGATTGGCAAGGTTTAGCGGATGTACAACTTGCGACACTAAACTGGGTAGATTGGTTCAATAAAAAGCGTGTACACAGTGCACTGGGTTATGTATCACCTTTTGAGTTTGAAGCAATGTACTATGATAAGATTAACCCGTTAGGTCAGGTGGCCTAACTTAAATAAAAAAGTCTCCGACAAACCCAGTACGGTTCAGTATTGCGATAACGCATTTAAGCACCGAAGGTCAAGGTTCTAATCAGCCTGTCGCAGACAATACAACGCCACAAGGACGTAAGAAAAATCGACGTATTGAATTTGAGGTGCTTTGATTAGTTGATATTGAGCAAGGCGGAAGTTGAGCGTCATGTCCTGATCTTTAGAGCATCTGTGTGTAAACAGATGGCATAGAAAATAAAAACAGCATCAATCATTCAGTAATTTCCACAGTGAGAGTGCTTTGTGCAATTTAAAGCACGAATCTTGAATACATTGATCTGAAATAGAGGCTTTAAATCAACATTCGGAAGTTTTACTGCCGAAACGCGCCAAGAAAACCATTTTCCATCTAGCTGATTATGGCATTTCACAGTAGAATATGCGCTCTCTTCAAGTCACATTGTGGCATGGTCCAAAAGATCAGCCCGTGGAGCCAAAATCAGCATGTTTATCGTTGCCGGTGCACCTGCACATTCATCTTTTAAGAAAACTCAACTCTTAAACCGTTTAGCGTCAATGAGTTCTGTTCAATCTTTCGATAGCCAATGGGTTTATTTATTTGACCAAGCGCTCGACGAGCAACAACAGCAATCTGCTTTACAGCTTTTAAACGATGGTGCATCTTTTGAATTACGCCAAGCTGCAAGTGATGAAGTTCAAATTTTAGTGACACCACGTGTGGGCACAATTTCTCCTTGGTCATCAAAAGCAACCGATATTTTTGCCAACTGTAATACGCCTGTACACCGCCTAGAACGCGGTGTTTTGTTTACCTTAAAAGGTATTACAGACGTTTCAAACGAAGTAAAACAAGTATTGCATGACCGCATGACCGAAAGTGTGTTTAACCACATTAACGATGCTGCAGCGTTATTTGTTGAAACTGAACCAAAACCTTTAAATAGCATTGATATTTTGGGTGAAGGCAAAGCGGCATTGGTAAAAGCCAACAGTGAGTTTGGTTTTGCCTTGTCTGATGAAGAAATTGATTATTTAACCGAAGCATTTATCAAGTTAGGCCGTAATCCGCATGACATTGAATTGATGATGTTTGCACAAGCCAACTCTGAGCACTGCCGTCACAAAATCTTTGGTTCTGAATGGACAATTGATGGCGAAGCACAGCCATTGTCATTGTTCCAAATGATCAAAAATACTTATAAAGAATCACCAACAGACGTATTGTCGGCTTACAAAGACAACGCTTCGGTGATTGTTGGTTTTGATACGCAGCGTTTCTATCCGAAAAAAGATGCTGCAACAGGTCACTACGTTTATAAATATAAGAGCCAAGCTGCCCACATTCTTATGAAAGTGGAAACACACAACCACCCAACTGCAATTGCACCATTTGCAGGTGCTGCGACAGGTTCGGGTGGTGAAATCCGTGATGAAGGCGCGACAGGTCGTGGTGGTAAACCAAAAGCAGGTTTAACAGGCTTTACAGTATCGAATTTAAATATTCCTGGTTTTGAACAGCCTTGGGAAGAAAACTATGGCAAGCCTTCACGTATGGCATCGCCATTACAAATTATGATTGAAGGCCCATTGGGCGGTGCAGCGTTTAACAACGAATTTGGTCGTCCTGCGTTAAATGGTTACTTCCGTACTTTCGAGCAAAACGTGAATGGTGAAGTAAAAGGCTTCCATAAACCAATCATGATTGCAGGTGGTTACGGCAACATTCGTCCAGACCATGTCGAAAAAGACCCAATTCAGCCAGGCGATTTATTAATCGTTTTAGGCGGCCCTGCGATGTTGATCGGTTTAGGCGGTGGCGCTGCATCTTCTGTAGATAGCGGAACCATGGGTGAAAATCTTGACTTCGCTTCAGTACAACGTGAAAACCCAGAAATGGAACGCCGTTGCCAAGAAGTGATTGATACATGCTGGCGTTTGGAAGATGCTAACCCAATCGTATCAGTGCATGACGTGGGTGCAGGTGGTATTTCGAACGCAATGCCTGAGTTGGTGAATGATCACGAACTAGGTGCTGTACTTGATTTGCGTAAGATTCCATCTTTAGAACCAGGCATGTCACCAATGGAAATTTGGTCAAACGAAGCGCAAGAGCGTTATGTATTGGCCATCCGTCCAAGTTCTTTAGAATTATTTGAATCAATCTGTGCGCGTGAGCGTTGTCCGTTTGCAGTATTGGGTGAAGCGACAGAAGCGCGTCATTTAACGGTTGAAGATCCACTGTTCAATAACAAAGCTGTAGATATGCCAATGCAGGTCTTGTTAGGTGGTACGCCACGCATGAGCCGTTCTTATGAAAGCATTGAGCGTCAAGGTGATGATTTTGATGCAGCTCAAGTTACTGATCTGAAAGATGCGATTTACCGTGTCATCAAGAATCCAACTGTTGCTTCTAAATCATTCCTAATCACGATTGGTGACCGTTCAATTACAGGTATGGTTGCACGTGATCAGTTGGTTGGCCCATGGCAGGTGCCTGTTGCAGATGCAGCAGTAACCACTACCAGCTTGCAAGGCTTTACAGGTGAAGCAATGGCGATGGGTGAACGTCCACCTGTAGCTTTATTAAACCCTGCAGCATCTGCGCGTTTGGCAGTGGCAGAATCTATTTCCAATATCATGTCAGCCAAAATTGACCAGATCAGCGACATTAAATTATCTGCAAACTGGATGGCAGCAGCAGGTCAAAAAGGCGAAGACCAAGCTTTGTTTGAAGGTGTAAAAGCCATTGGTATGGAAATGTGTCCTGCGCTAGGAATTGCAATTCCAGTAGGTAAAGACTCATTGTCTATGCGTACCACTTGGAATGACGAAGGTGTTGATAAATCTGTAACTTCACCAATGTCAGGTGTAATTACTGCATTTGCACCAGTGACCGATGTACGTAAAACACTAACCCCTGAATTGAAAAATACCGATTCAGTATTGGTACGTATTGACTTGTCTAAAGGTCAGTTCCGTTTAGGCGGTTCAATTTTAGCGCAAGTGTATAAAGCTATTGGTTCAGTAACACCAGATGTCGATAACTTTGACGAATTCAAAGCATTCTTTGCTTTGGTACAAGACTGGAATAACCGTGGCTTGATTCAAGCTTATCACGACATTGGTGATGGTGGTTTATTGGCAACTGTAACAGAAATGATGTTCGCTTCACGTTTAGGTGTGGCGTTAGAAGATCAATCTGTTGCGGCATTGTTTGCTGAAGAAATTGGTGCAGTACTACAAATCTCTAAAGCAGACTGGGCTAACTTAGCTGCTGAAGTTGCTGCATCTACTTTGAAAGATGCGATTTCGGTAGTCGGTACAGTTAATAGCACAGACCAACTTGCTGTAAATGGCTTGGTGCTTGAACGTGCCGATTTGCAAGCGGCTTGGAGTGAAGTATCACACCAAATCCAGCGTTTACGTGACAACTCAGAAACTGCTGATCAAGAATTTGCTTTGATCACAGACAAAAACCACAAAGGCTTAATTGCTCAACCGACATTTGACTTAAATGAGCCAGTTGAAGCGCCATACATCAACACACGTCGTCCTAACATGGTGATTTTACGTGAACAAGGCGTAAACGGTCATGTAGAAATGGCGGCAGCATTTGACAAAGTCGGCTTTAACACCGTTGACGTACACATGAGTGACTTGCTTGCAGGGCGTGTCGATTTAGACGACTTTGAAGGCTTAGTGGCGTGTGGTGGTTTCTCTTACGGTGACGTATTAGGTGCTGGCGGTGGCTGGGCGAAGTCAGTCTTGTTCAACCCGAAATTACGCGACCAGTTTGAGAAATTCTTTAACCGTCAAGAAACGTTCTCACTGGGTATCTGTAACGGTTGTCAAATGTTGTCACAATTAGCACCACTCATTCCAGGTGCAGAAGCGTGGCCACGTTTCCATCGCAATACTTCAGAAGTGTTTGAAGCGCGTAGCGTTAACGTCCGTGTGGAAAAATCAAACTCTGTATTATTGCAAGATATGGAAGGCTCGATTTTACCAATCGCAGTGGCACATGGTGAAGGTCGCGTCGTTGCACCAGAAGCTAATTTGGCAGCCTTGAACGCAGGCAACCAAGTGATTTTACGTTATGTCGATAGCCACGGAAATGCGACTCAACATTATCCAATGAACCCGAATGGTTCGCCAGAAGGTATTTCAGGCGTAACTTCAAAAGATGGTCGTGCAACAATTATGATGCCGCACCCTGAACGTAATTTCCGTGCGCTTCAACATTCTTGGAAACCTGAAGAATGGACTGAAGATGGTGCATGGTTACGTATGTTCCGCAATGCGCGTAAATTTATTGGTTAAGATTTAACTCGCTTAATCTATAGCAGTCAGCCACCTTCGGGTGGCTGATTTTTTTGCTGTGAATATGCAACTTTTATATAGACGTGCATGTTTCCACCTAAATGAATCGTCGGCTTGCTGTTCAACAATTCTGCATTAATCTCAACAATCATAGTCATCCTAGACAACTCAAGCTATCATAAACAAGCAAACACACATGGGATGGCGTTATGAAAATCATTGCAGATGAAAATCTGGCATATACCGATTATTTCTTTGCAGATTTGGCAGAAATAGAGCACAAGGCTGGACGCCGTCTAACGCATCAAGATGTGCAAGATGCTGATGCGCTGCTAGTTCGTTCCGTCACCCAAGTGAATGCAGCATTGATTCAACAGACCGCGCTTCAATTTATTGGCAGCGCGACCATTGGCACAGACCACCTTGATATCCCAGCCATCGAGCAGCAGGGCATTGCATGGTCAAATGCGGCAGGTTGTAATGCGCAGGCGGTGAGTGAGTATGTGATTACCGCATTGCTTCATCTCGAGCCTGAATTACTACATGCCAATCAAAACTTTAAACTTGGCATTATTGGACTGGGCAATGTCGGCTCGCGCTTGGTCAAAATGGCACAATTATTAGGTTGGGATGTCATCGCATACGATCCATTTGTGCAGTTGCCCAATGTGCAGCAATGTGACTTAGATGCACTATTACAACAGGCAGATGCAATTTCCATTCATGTGCCATTAACAGAAACTGGTGAACATCCTACTCATCATTTAATTAATGCAGCGCGTTTGGCATGTATGAAGCCTCAAGCCATTCTGATTAATTCAGCGCGTGGGCCAGTGGTAGAAGAAGCGGCTTTAATGCAGGATATTCAACATACTCAGCGTTTAGTGGTATTAGATGTTTTTGAATATGAACCTGAAATCTCTGCAGAATTATTAGATTTGCTTGCTTTGGCAACCCCGCATATTGCAGGGTATAGCCTAGAAGGCAAGGCACGCGGCACACAAATGATTTATCAGGCTTTTTGTGAAAATTTTGGTTTAGATGCCACAAAACAATTTGAAACTCAATTGCCAAGCTGCGCGCAATATTTCAAAACCCAATATTTGAAAAATAGTCTGCATGCACATTTAAGTCAAATTTATGATATTGCACAGGATGATGCCAATTTACGTGCCTGTGTCAAAGCGGGCAAAGTTGAGCAGCAGGCTTTTGATCATTTAAGAAAAACCTATCCTCTGCGTCGTGAATGGGCAGCACACGGAGGCCCGCAAGCATGAGTTCAAATCTCCAATATCAACCAACTTGCGACTTAAACAGCATGCGCGCACGTGCACAATTGTATGCACAAATACGCCAGTTTTTTGCGGAACGTGAAGTACTTGAAGTTGAAACGCCAATTTTGTCACAGGCAGGAGTGACAGATGTGCATTTGGCTTCAGTGCAAGCACAGCGCCATGTGCAGGGCAAATTGCATACGCACTATTTACAGACCTCACCTGAATTTGCCATGAAGCGTTTATTGGCCAGTGGTAGTGGTGCTATTTATCAAATTTGCAAAGTCTTTCGTGATGATGAGCATGGACGTAAACACAACAGCGAATTTACCATGTTAGAATGGTATCGTCCCGAATTTAGCCTGAAAGAGCTTATGTTTGAGGTGACAGATTTACTTAATTTGACGTTAAAACAACGCTTTGGCGAAGTACGTCCAACAGTGTTGAGTTATAAACACGCATTTATGGATCGTTTGGATTTAAATCCTTTACAGGCAAGTCTGCAACAATTGAAAGACTGCTGTCATCGTGTGGGTTTGCATCTGGATTTGGGTGATGACCGTCTAGGCTACATCGACCTATTGTTTTCACATTTTGTAGAACCAAGTTTGGGCTTTGATGCTCCTGTATTTTTAACCGATTTTCCACCTGAATTAGCATCTTTGGCTAAAACCAGAACAGATGATGATGGGGAATTGGTCGCAGCCCGTTTTGAGCTATATATCGAAGGTTTAGAGCTTGCCAATGCCTATGATGAATTGATTGATGCTACTGTGCTGCGTTCTCGTTTTGAAGCCGATAATGCAGAACGCGCACAACTTGGTTTACATGTGATGCCAATTGATGAATATTTATTGGCTGCGTTGCCGAACATGCCTGAATGTTCAGGTATCGCCTTGGGCATAGATCGCTTATTGATGATTGCAACTGAGCAGATGCGTTTAGAGCAAGTGATTAGCTTTCCTGCGCAGCTTGCCTAAAAGCAAAAGACAGTTTCTTATTTCAAGAAGGATTAATTTGAGCTAAAAAGCCGTAGCTTCTATATTTTAGAAGATTACGGCTTTTCGATCAGAAATTTAGGCTGACTTAAATAGGTTAAGAATGATAGATCAAAGAACGCATGTAATGACGTTCTATAGACTTAAATAGCCTAAGCAGTAGCAGCCAAGTGACGTGCCTTTAATTGCTCAATCGCTTTAATGCGTCGTTCAATCAGCATTTCACCAATATCGGGGCCTTGGACATCGGCAGGTAAGTCTTGCGCCTTAATGCTGCGTACCACTTGAATCGCTTCCAAAATATAGCTCGCTTGCGGATAGTCACGATCTTCCAAACCTAAACGCCCACGAGAGTCACATTCACAGGCTTGTACAAAGGCTTCTACACGCTCAGGACGACGCAAGACATCCAAACGCTGTAATAAGCGCCATAACGTGCCAGGCTTTAAGCTCAATGCTTGGTGGCATTTTAAATGCTCTTTACATACAGCAAGTGCAAGTTGTTTGGTATTGGTCGGTACGCGCAGGCGTTCACACACTTCCGTTACAGGTCGAATCCCACGTTCTTCATGCATAATGTGCCGTGGTAATTCATCGGCAGGGGTCAAGGCCTTGCCTAAATCATGCAATAACACTGCAAAGCGTACATCGAGTGAGTAATTGGCACGACAGGCTTGTTGTAGTGACATCATGGTGTGCACACCACTGTCAATTTCAGGGTGATATTCAGGACGCTGTGGAATACCGAATAAAGCATCTAATTCAGGAAATAAAACTTTTAAAGCACCACAGGCACGCAATGTTTCAAAATAAACATCGGCACGTGCTTCCATTAAGGCACGTGAAGTTTCTTTCCATACGCGTTCAGGTGTCAGCGCATGTAACTCACCAGATTCTGCCAACTCTTGCATTAATAACAAGGTTTCAGGTGCAACCACAAAGCCTAAAGCATGATAACGTGCTGCAAAACGAGCAATACGCAGCACCCGTAACGGGTCTTCTACAAAAGCATTGGAAACATGGCGCAGCACTTTATTGCACAGATCTTGCTGTCCACCGTAAGGGTCGTAGACATTGCCATCACTATCCATTGCCATGGCGTTAATGGTTAAATCACGACGGATTAAATCTTCTTCTAAGGTCACGCTTGGGTCGGTATGAAATTCAAAACCGTGATAACCGTGTCCAGATTTGCGCTCAGTGCGAGCAAGTGCATATTCATCTTTGGTTTCAGGATGAAGAAAAACAGGGAAGTCTTTGCCCACAGGTTGAAAGCCTTGAGCCAAAAGTTGTTCGGGCGTTGCGCCAACGACAACATAATCTTTTTCGTGATAGGGATGCCCGAGTAAGTGATCTCGAACTGCACCGCCTACTAAATAAACTTGCATGAAAAAACCTCTATTCTTCAAGCAATCATGCTACAGAATAGAGGTTTTCTCAAGTCTATAATTCTGAGTCAGTCACTCAGAAATATAGGTTTATGCTTTAACTTGTGCTGTTTGTTGAATTTCAGCAACAGTGAGGGCAGTCATATTCACAACACGACGTGTCGTTGCAGTCGGAGTCAAAATATGTACAGGTTTTGCTGCACCTAACAAGATAGGGCCAATCGTAACATTGTTACCTGAAGTCGATTTCAACAAGTTAAATGAAATATTGGCAGCATCTAAGTTCGGCATAATCAACAAGTTTGCAGAACCTTTGAAGCGTGAGTTCGGGAAAGCAAAATGACGGATATTTTCGTCTAATGCTGCATCACCGTGCATTTCACCTTCAACTTCAAGCTCAGGTGCAATCTCACTCAAGATTTCAAAGACTTTACGCATTTTTCGTGCGCTAGAGTCTTGTTGGTCAGAACCAAAACTTGAGTGAGAAAGTAGAGCAACGCGTGGTGTCATACCAAAACGGCGTACTTCTTCAGCCGCTAAAAGTGTCATTTCAGCCAACTGTTCAGCAGTTGGGTTTGTGTTGACATAAGTGTCGGCAATGAACAAGTTGCGATCTTCAAGCATCAATGCGTTAAGGGTAAAGAAGTTAGTACGACCTTCTTTTAGACCAATCACATTTTTTACGAAATCAAGGTGAATATCGTAGCTAGAATAAGTACCACATAACATACCATCGGCTAAACCATGTTTCACTAACATTGCTGCAATGAGGGTAGAGCGACGACGTGCTTCACGCTGCGCGTATTCAGGTGTAACGCCTTTACGCTGCATGATGGTGTAGTAATCATCTGCAAATTTTTCGTAGTTAGGGTTGCTTTCCTGGTCTACTATTTCCATATTCACGCCATGTTCAAGACGTAAACCTAACTTTTTGATGTTCGCTTCAATCACTGAGGTACGACCTACAAGGATTGGTTTAGCCAAGCCTTCATCCACTGCAATTTGTACTGCACGAAGTACGCGTAAGTCTTCACCTTCTGCATAAGCAATACGCTTAGGGTCAGTTTTTGCTTGAGCAAAAATAGGCTTCATCATAAATGCCGAGTTATATACAAACTCAGACAAACGCTGACGGTATGCAGAGAAGTCTTGAATTGGACGACTTGCTACACCTGAATCCATTGCCGCTTGAGCAACTGCAGGTGCAATTTCAAGAATTAAACGCTGATCAAGTGGACGTGGAATTAAATAGTCACGACCGAATGATGCAGATTTTTCACCATAAGTCGCAGCATCTGCTTCAATGTGTGCCATGCGTGCAATTGCGTGTACACAAGCAATTTTCATTTCTTCGTTGATGGTAGTTGCGCCAACGTCTAATGCACCACGGAAAATATACGGGAAGCAAAGTGCGTTGTTAACTTGGTTCGGGTAGTCCGAACGACCAGTCGCCATAATCACATCTGGACGTACTTCATGCGCATGTTCAGGTAAGATTTCTGGATCTGGGTTAGCCAAAGCAAAGATAATTGGATTTTCAGCCATTTCTTTGACCATAGCTTTGGTCAAGATACCCGCTGCAGAAAGACCAAGGAACATATCCGCACCGCTAATTACATCAGCAAGTTGCGTTCCTTCAATGTCTTGCATATAGCGTTTTTTCGAGTCATCCAAACCTTCACGTTTGGTGGTGATTAGACCGCGCGAATCTGCAACAATGATATTTTCTTTTTTCGCGCCCAATGCACACAACAGGTCTAAACAAGACAGTGCGGCTGCACCTGCACCTGAAGCAACGATTTTGATTTCTTCAATCTTCTTGCCGTTAAGTAACAAGGCATTGAGTAGGGCAGAACCTACAATGATTGACGTACCGTGTTGGTCATCGTGGAACACAGGAATATTCATGCGTTCACGAAGTTTTTGCTCAATGTAGAAACATTCTGGTGCCTTGATGTCTTCAAGGTTAATACCACCAAAAGTTGGTTCTAGTGCTGCAACAATATCTACAATTTTGTCTGGATCATTTTCAGCAATTTCGATGTCAAATACATCGACACCAGCAAACTTTTTAAAGAGTACGCCTTTACCTTCCATCACAGGTTTAGACGCCAAAGGACCGATATTACCTAAACCTAATACTGCTGTACCGTTACTAACGACAGCAACCAAGTTACCGCGAGCGGTATAAAGTGCAGCTGTTGAAGGATCACGTTCAATCTCTAAACATGGTGCTGCGACACCTGGTGAGTAAGCGAGCGCTAAGTCACGTTGGTTGACCAGCTGCTTACTTGGAGTAACGCTGATTTTTCCTGGTGTTGGAAATTCGTGATAGTAAAGTGCCTGCTGTTTTAATGATTGATCGTCCATCTGAATCTCGTGTGTGACAAGTTGGCCAGCGATGCTGGTGGTTTTTTTATGAATCTTATCGAATATACCATTACTTGCCCCCTTAGCACAGACGTCACTGTTTATTTTTAGAACAAACTTAGAGCTTTTGGGTCTAGTTTCAGATTAAGGAGCGATAAGCGCGCGATACTAAATTGGCTTTTAGAAATTGGGTCGCTTCACTTTCAGGCAAAGGCCTAGAGAATAAATACCCCTGCGCAATATCACAATTTAAATTCTGCAAATATTGCAGTTGTTGCTCAGTTTCAATCCCTTCAGCCACCACACTCATGCCCATGGCTTTGCCCATAGCAATCATGGCACTAACAATGGCTTCTTGTTTGGTATTCCCAATTTTAGAAACAAAGCTACGGTCTATTTTTAAACTGTCAATTGGGAAGTCTGTTAAGTAAGAAAGTGAAGAATAGCCTGTACCAAAATCATCTAAGGCGATATGAATATCACGTTGTTTAATTTCATCTAATAAAGACTTCACGGTTGTGGAGTTTTCCACTAAAGAGGATTCGGTAATTTCTAATTCTAAGCTTGCACCTGAAATTTGATAGGTATTAATCGCATCATCTAAATCTTGCAGCAATTGACCACGTTGCAGTTGTTGTGCAACTACATTAACCGATACTTGGATATGATCAAAACCTAACAGATTCCATTCACGAATTTGCTTGGCAGTTTGTTGAATTACAACCCGACCAATATCGGAAATTAAACTGGTTTGTTCCGCAATAGGAATAAATAGGTTCGGTGGAATAATGCCTTTGGTTGGATGTTTCCAGCGCACCAATGCTTCAAACCCAACTACCTGATAATTATGGAAATCAATTTTAGGTTGATAATATACAATTAATTCATCATTTTTAATGGCTTGGCGTAATTCACGCTCTAAATGCACATCTTGTTCTAGCAGTTTGGTGTTGTCTAAAGCGTAATATTTAACGGTATTACCACCCAAACGCTTGGCTTCAGACAAGGCTTGTTCTGCACAATTATTCAGATAATCCAGCTGGCGTCCATGTTCAGGATAGAGGGAAACCCCCATCGACAGGGTAATAATATGTTCTTGTCCCTGCACATTAAACGGCAAATTAAAGGCTTTGGTGATGCGTTCACAGTGCTGCTGTATAGAAGGGCGAATATGAGAAATTTCATACACAATTGCAAAATCATCGCCATTTAAGTGCGCGACAAACAGCGCTTCGGCATTGGTGATGCGTAAACGCTGCGCCACTTGACGGAGTAATTCATCGCCACCATTATTGCTTAAATATTCATTTAAAGGTCTGAAACGGTCAATATTGAGTCGAATGACCGCCAATTGCTGCAATGAATCTTGCTGCGAAATAAGATATTGATGTAGTTGATAATTATAGTAAAAGCGATTAGGCAAGTCGGTCAGTGGGTCGTAATTTTCTAAATAGGATAGACGCTGTTCTTGTAATTTATGTTCGGTTAAATCAGACACAATCCCAATATAATTAATAATGCGGTTTTGCTCATCGGTGACGGCATTGATATGCACACGAACTGCGAGTTCTTTACCAGAGCGGAATCTTGTATTCATTTCAGCATCATATTTACCTGTGCTGAGCAATTGTTGAAGAATTTCTTCTTGCGTAATGCGTTGATGTGCTTTGTGGGACTCGACCAAATCAAACAGATATTTGCCTAAAATATGGTCGCGTTTAAATCCGCTCATTTGAGCATAGAATGGGTTGGCTTCAATATAACGTAAGTTTTCATCTAAAATAAAAATACCTTCGGCTGCCTGTTCAAGTACGCTGGCAGTGAGTTTTAAGCGCTCTTGTCCAATTCGTTCTTGGTGAATGTCACGGCGAATCCCCACCATGCGCAAAGGTTTATTGGTGACAGGATCACGCTCAATCACCCGACCAATATCATGCACCCAATACCATTGACCTGAACTATGTTGTACGCGATATGTGGCTTGATAGCGTTCAGTTAGACCCCGTAAATGTTGTTTCATGGTTTGGTGAAAGTGCGGAATATCATCAGGGTGAATCAGTTGCTGTAATTTATTCCGATGCTGTTTGGTATTCTCTAAACGAGTTTGCTGTGCGCCACTACCAAAGACAATACTGCGTTGCCGTATATTCCAGTCCCATGCTTTTAGACCTGCGGCTTCATGCGCTAAAATTAAACTATGTTGTTGATTGATTAAATCTTGGTGCGTTTGTTCTAAGTCAAAGGTACGTTCTCTTACTTTTTGTTCTAGCATTTGATTGTTAAATTGCAGTTGAAGTTCAATATCTTTGGACTTGTTCATTTCAACTTGTAATTGTTGGCAGAGTTGATCTGTCCAGCCGACTTGTTGCTCTGCGGCTTTTTTGAGTTGGTCGTTCTTAAAATAGACGCTCGATAAACGACGATGCATGTGCATTGAAGTATTGGCACAAATCAGTAAGGTAATTAAGGCAAAATTTGTCGCGAGAAAAAAGAAAGCGGAAGTTTCGGAGTGAACTAAAAACTGTGCGACAATATAGGGTGTAATCACTGGAATGAATACCCAGCAAAAATAACTCAAGCGCTGCGTTAAAAAGGTGAGGGCAAAGGTTTGACTCACAATAATTAATAAGGCCGCTAAAATAATCGCTTCATAGTTGCTCAGTTCAGGGTTTTGCTGAGGTAAAAAGTAATACAGTAAACTTACCCCAACCGCGATTGCTGTTCCGATCAAGAAACACACCAATTTTAACCAACGATGTGCTTGTTGGAGTTGATATTGTCCCACTTTAAAGTGAATTGCTGTGAGCAGTAAACACGAACCAATGGTCAGTTCAGTGAGAATAAACCAGATATTGAAGTAAGGTGATGAATGTGAGAAAGAAATTTGATAAATAAAAAACACATACAGGCAAACAATCAGGATGCTGACCAAAAAGAATCGAATAAGCCGAATGGTATTGGTGATTTGCGCAGCATCTAAGTATTGCTGCAACAATTCATCTTGAGCGTCTGACATACTTCCCCAAAATCTAGTTAAATGATTCCATCATTTATATTTTTAAATAACATCACTTTCATGCATAAAATATTGCTGTTTTGTGTTTAAATTTTATGCAAATTTTTTAATATATTGTTCGAGATTAATCCTGTACTTTATAAATTGCAATGTTATTGGCAATCGATTTCTGTAAAAACGGATAAATTACTCAGCCAAGCGATAATTTAAGAGAGCTAAAGCAACCACAGGTGCGGTTTCAGTGCGTAATACCCGAGTACCAATACACCAGTTTTGAAAGCCAACCGCATTGGCAGCGCTAATTTCTGTTTCGCTTAAACCACCTTCAGGCCCAATTAATAAAGCCAAATCTTTACTGACATTGTTTAGCACATCTACTTGATCTTTATTCGGTGCTAACACTAATTTGGTGGTAGGAAGGTCACTATTCAGCCAGTCCTCTAAACGTAGTGGGGCTAAAATTTTCGGTACGATATTCATGCCACATTGTTCACAGGCTGCAATGGCAATGCCTTGCCAATGATCTAATTTTTTTTGATCGCGGTCATATTTTAAGCGCATTTCACAGCGTTCAGAGGTGAGCAACTGAATGTTAGTCACGCCAAGCTCTACCGCTTTTTGAATCGCATAATCCATACGATCGCCTTTGCTCATTACTTGTCCTAATAAGGCGCTAAAGCTTGGGATGCGATTGTCTGGATTAAAACTTTTAATCTGCACTTGCGCTGTTTTTTTGGTAACTTCAACCAGTTCCACTTCATATTCACCACCTTGCCCATTGAACAAGGTGGCGGTTTCACCGACTTGTGCGCGTAGTACTTTCACCCAGTGATGAAATACTGTTTCAGTCAGTTCAACTTGTGTATCTACTGCTAATTCAGCCTCAATATAAAAACGGGGCATAGGGATTACTCGTTCAAGTCAATAAATATGAAAAATACAGCTTAAGCCAAACCAAGATCTGTGACCAACTGACGAGTCGGTTCGGTGTTGTTCATGGTGTAAAAATGCAAACTTGGTGCACCACCTGCAATCAGGCGTTCGCACAGTTTAATAATCACTTCATGACCAAAGGCTTTGATTGAAGCTGTGTCATCACCATAGGTTGCTAATTGCTTACGAATCCAGCGTGGAATTTCTGCACCTGTACCATCTGCAAAGCGAATTAAATTGCTGGCATTGGTAATCGGCATAATGCCAGGCGCAACAGGAATATTCACACCTTGCTTTTGAATACGTTCTACAAAGTAAAAGTACGCATCTGGATTAAAAAAGAACTGGGTGATGGCAGCATTGGCACCAGCATTTACTTTGGTGACAAAGTTTTTAATGTCTTGATCAAAGTGGTCTGCTTGTGGATGCATTTCAGGATAAGCCGCAACTTCAATGTGAAAATGATCACCTGAATGTTCACGAATAAAACGCACCAAGTCAGACGCATACGGCAATTCGCCTAAACCAACTTGACCTGAAGGTAAATCACCACGCAAAGCCACAATGCGGTCAATGCCTTGTGCTTTATAAATATCAAGCAATTCAGCAATACGCGCTTTGTCATCACCAATACAAGACAGGTGCGGCGCTACAGGTGTGCCTTTGCCATTGAAGTCGCTAATGGTCGATAAAGTACGTTCACGAGTAGAACCACCTGCACCATAAGTGATAGAAAAAAACTCTGGATTTAAAAGTTGTAATTCTTGATGCACAACTTTGAGTTTTTCTGCACCTACATCGGTTTTAGATGGGAAAAATTCAAATGAAATAGGAACTTGTTTGGTCATGATTAAATCCTTGTTATAAATACTTATTTATATTTTTTCACCTCTCCTAAATCCTCTCTTGCGCTGGGTTTAAAAGCAGTGCTTTAAACTTGCTCAGGAGAGGACTTACCCTCGAATACATTCATTAAACAATGAATCATTCCCTCTCCCTATGAGAGAGGGTTAGGGAGAAGGATTAAAAACTTAGTATTTATAAGCATCCGATTTAAACGGACCTTCAACAGCTACACCTAAGTAGTCCGCTTGTACTTGAGTCAATTGTGTTAATACACCACCAAAACCAGCAACCATTGCAGCAGCAACTTCTTCGTCTAGTTTTTTCGGTAAGATTTCAACACGAATTGCCGCTTGTTTTTGATCGGCAGGAAGATCGGCAAATTTCTCTGCAAATAAGTGCATTTGTGCCAATACTTGGTTAGCAAATGAACCATCCATAATACGTGATGGGTGACCTGTTGCGTTACCCAAGTTCACTAAACGACCTTCAGAAAGCAAGATTAAATAATCGTTTTCGTTTTCTGAACGATACACTTGGTGTACTTGTGGCTTCACTTCAACCCACTTATAACCACGTAAGTAGTTGGTGTCGATTTCAGTATCGAAGTGACCAATGTTACATACAACAGCGCCTGCTTTAAGTGTATCTAGCATTGCTGCGTCGCACACGTGATAGTTACCTGTTGTAGTCACAATCAAGTCAGTATTTTCTAAAAGCTCTAGGTTGACGTCTGCTTTATTGCCTGTTTGTACGCCATTCTTGTACGGAGATACAACTTCGTAACCATCCATACATGCTTGCATTGCACAAATTGGGTCAATTTCAGAAACACGAACAATCATGCCTTCTTGACGTAAAGATTGTGCAGAACCTTTACCTACATCACCATAACCAATAACCAATGCACGACGACCAGACAATAACATGTCTGTACCACGTTTAATCGCATCGTTGAGTGAGTGACGGCAACCGTATTTATTGTCGTTTTTAGATTTAGTCACAGAGTCGTTGACGTTAATTGCAGGCACTTTTAAAGAACCATCTTTCCACATTTCAATTAGACGTTGTACGCCCGTAGTGGTTTCTTCAGTAATGCCGTGAATGCGCTCTAATAATGCAGGATATTTTTCGTGAACAAGTGCAGTTAAGTCACCGCCATCGTCCAAAATCATGTTGGCATCCCATGGTGTGCCATTTACATTAATTTGTTGTTCAAGACACCATACATATTCTTCTTCAGTTTCGCCTTTCCAAGCAAAAACAGGCACACCTGAAGCAGCAATTGCTGCAGCAGCGTGGTCTTGAGTAGAGAAGATGTTACAAGAAGTCCAACGAACTTCTGCGCCCAATTCAACTAGCGTTTCAATTAAAACAGCAGTTTGAATGGTCATGTGGATACAGCCGAGAATTTTCGCGCCTGCAAGAGGTTTTGCAGCTGAGTAGCGCTTACGCAAACCCATAAGGGCTGGCATTTCTGCTTCTGCAAGTTTGATTTCTTTACGACCAAAATCAGCTAGTGTGATATCGGCAACTTTATAATCTGTAAATGAAGCATTAACCGCGTTCATCACGATCTCCTTATAAAAAACAATTGATCATTCAGTTCGCGGATGCCGTTTCTTGCATAGCAAACGCGTTGCTATGCTGGTCGAGCCTGGCGATTTTACATTTCGTGCCTGTAAAACGTCGCAGCATCCCTCGACTAGCGCGATATTGTACTTGGAAATTGATTCAGTTCCAATCATGTTTTGTTTATTATCACTACAAACATATTTTTGAGATTGAATGATGGCTTTAGAGCTTCCTCAAGAGTTGGCAAATTTAGAAGCCAACGGCGGGATTTACGCAGTGTGGATGTTGCTACGACACTTAGGAATTGATGCCGATATTCAACAATTGATTGAAGTGTGTGGTTATACGCCAGAGCAGGGCACAACCACAATTGGTTTGGCTGTTGGACTGAAAAAGTTTGGCTTTAATGTGCAGTTTTATACTGACCCTGACCCAGATTTACAAGATGCAGAAAAGTTAAGTTATGCCGAAGCTGAACAGCTTAAATTGCCTGTATTGGCGGCAATCGGCTATCAGCAAATTCAGCACGCATTTGATGAAAATAAATTTGTAATTGTCTACTACGACACTTTAGAAGGCGTGGGCAATCACTCATTGCTATATTCTATTGATGATGCTGAAATTTGTTTCTTTGACAGTTTTGAGCCGATGCCTGCGGCTGTGTTTGAACAACAGCGTCAGCAAGAGGGCATTTGCAGACAAGTAATTGTGGTCGAAGTCTAAGTGTTATTCAAAGTCTAAGCTTTATTCAATGACGATTCGAGTCATGCAAAAATTGTCTAGCCCATCAATTGATTGGCTAGACAAATAAATTACTCCGCTGCATCGGCTTTTTGTGTCCAATATTCAGCTTTATTTTCGTCAGCATCTACACCCAAAGCATTTGCATAAATAAAAGCAAGGTCACGCATGGCTTGTACTTCGCCCAATTCTGCTGCTTGCTGTACCAATGCCACAGAGCGAGCGACATCTTGTTCAACCACATCACCACGACGGTAGTAGCCTGCCAACTCTAAAATAGCGGCAGGGTGTTGTGCATCACTGGCTTTTTTGAGCCAGACAAAAGCATCTTCAAAATGTTGTTTGGCATCTTCAGGGTCATCTTCTAGAACATCTTTGGCATATACGGTATAGCCTTCACCAAGCCAATACATGGCTTCGATATGTCCGTTTGCGGCAGCTTTGAGCGCCCATTGTTCGGCAAGTTCAATATCTTCATTAAAATCGCTTTGCATATACAGCACCGCCACTTCAAATTGGGCATCGGCTTGTCCTGCAATGGCGCGGTTCATTAGCGCAGGGGAGATTGAAACAGATTCTGACATAATGTCATCCAGCAAAATTACAACATAAGATTGTGCGATAGCCTAAAAGGTCTGCTGCGAAAAAGCCATCTTCGGTGTGATTTTTTTTAAAAAATTAGGGTTAATTGATCATGCGTTTATGCAGACAATAACAAAAAATCACTTGAGCCATATCGTCAAGTTTCAATATGCTGAATGTTAAACATGGTCATAATGAGAACAATAAGATGGCAAATTTTTTAACTGCTGAACAAGCAAAAGTTTATTCAGATCATGCCAAGCTAGATATTGAATTATATAAGCAGCGTTTGGCGTCTTTAATCGAAGAGAATGCCAAGCAGGGCAATACCGCAGTTTTTACTGTGCTGCCAAAACATTTACCTTTAGAAGATATTCGAAATTTATCGGCACAGCTGACTGATTTGGGTTATCAGGTGCGCTTTGAGTTAAATGAGTTCTTTTATAGCTTTAATGTGTATTGGATTTAAAACTCAACTCTACCGACATTTCACCAAATAGTTTTAGTGAAATGTCGAGCGTTTATATTTTTTGATTTAGATTGCGTTTAAGTATTTGCAGTATGTTCTGCCAAAACTTCCAACGCTGCGCGAAAAGCTTCCTGAGTTGCAGGTGCGCCACAATAAGGCAAGCTGTGTAACAAGACTTCCTGAATTTCTTCGACACTTGCCCCGTTATTTAGCGCACCACGAATATGTCCTTTAAGCTCGGTCGGGCTTTTTAAAGCAGTTAAAAAGGCGATAGTAATTAAGGAACGATATTTGCGTGGTAACACACCTTCACGTTGCCAAGTTGAACCCCATGCATGTTCATTAATCCAGTCCTGCAAAGGTTGGGTAAATGGTACAGTGTTGTCCTGTGCGCGTTTTACAAAGCTTTCGCCCATGACTTCAGTGCGAACTTTTAAGCCATTGTCATAGTCTTGTTGTGACATTTTACTATCCCTGTTTTATTGTTTGAGCTCGGTGTATAGATTAAGTGCATAGATTAACAATTTATGGCGATGACACCATGCGCACTTGGTCGTAGACCATCAAAAAATATTCACATCTATCTATTTTTAATATATCCACAAGGTATAAAAAACCCCGAACATAAAGTCGGGGCTGTTTTAGCTTTATCGCAAATTTTGAAATAAGCGAGTGTTAAGCTTCAATGGTTTGCACGCTAATTTTTTTAGCAGGGTCGGCTTTACGACGTACTGTTGGTACAGGTTCACCATAATATTGACGGTCTGCAAAATAACTTGAACGTACCATTGGCGCAGCCCAAATATTTTTAAAACCTAACTTTTGACCATGCGCTGTATAACGCTCAAATTCTTCAGGTGTTACAAAGCGGTCAATTGGCGCATGTTCTTTAGATGGCTGTAAATATTGACCAATGGTCACATAATCTACATCGTGCGCTTTAAGATCATCTAACAGTGCAATAACTTCTTCTTCAGATTCTCCAATACCTACCATCAAACCGCATTTGGTTGGAATATCTGGGCAATATTCTTTAAACATTTTCAGCAAGTTCAAAGAGTGCTGATAGTCTGAACCCGGACGCATGGCTTTATATAAGCGTGGCACAGTTTCAATGTTGTGGTTAAAAACATCTGGCGGACATTCGGTCATAATGCGTAGTGCAATATCCATACGACCACGGAAGTCTGGCACCAAAATTTCTAACAACGTATTTGGGCTTAAAGAGCGGGCTTCTTTAATACAATCGACAAAATGTTGTGCACCACCATCTAACAAGTCATCACGGTCTACAGAGGTGATCACGGCATATTTTAAGCCTAAGTTGGCAATGGTTTCTGCCATGTGACGAGGTTCTTCAGGATCTAGTGCATTTGGACGACCATGCGCAACATCACAGAACGGGCAGCGACGGGTACAAATATCACCCATGATCATAAAGGTTGCTGTACCACCACCAAAGCATTCTGGAAGGTTTGGACAAGCGGCTTCTTCACAAACGGTGTGCAATTTTTGCTGACGCAAAGTGGTTTTAATACGTTGAACTTCTTCTGGTGCCGTCATTTTGACCCGAATCCAGTCAGGTTTACGAGGCGTTTCAACCGTAGGAACAACTTTTACAGGAATACGTGCGACTTTTTCAGCACCACGAAGTTTGACACCCTGTTCTGGTTTACGGTTTGCAGACATATTCAACTTTTCCACTGTTTTTGAAAGGGGAGAGATTTAGTGTAGGCTAGATTTTACGTGAAATAGAGTCTGATTAAACCGATTCTAAGTGCAAAAGTAAAATGTCACCTTAACTTCATCATAAGACGGTTATTATAACGAAATTGTGCTTAAATTGGGTAAAAACGATATTCATATAAAAAATGTGGTTATCACGTAATATATGCACAGTAAATACAGAAAATTCAAAAGATTTACGTCATAATATAGCCCATTGAAAAGACAGATTTAAAGAAAAGGAGCGTTGAATGCCACGTAAAAAAGAGGTCGTTAGTGGAACTTTCGTGAAGTACGATGCGGTTGTTCTCGGTTCAGGCCCTGCGGGTGAAGGCGCGGCAATGAAACTTGCCAAATCTGGTAAGCGTGTTGCGATTGTAGATGTTCGTGAGCAGCTTGGCGGTAACTGTACCCATGTGGGTACCATTCCAAGTAAAGCATTGCGTCAGACAGTGTCGAATATTATCCGTTATCGCCGTGACCCAATGTTTAAAAAAATGGGCGATTGGCGTCAGTTCACCATGAAGCAAGTGTTGCAAAGTGCGCATAAAGTTATTCAGCAGCAAGTTGAAACGCACTCTCGCTTTTATGACCGTAATGAAATTGCGATTTATCATGGTCGTGCTTATATCCAAGATAAAAATACGGTCTTGGTATTTGGTGCAGATGGCATTAAAGAAACCATTATGTGTCAGCAAATTGTGATTGCGACAGGTAGCCGTCCATATCGTCCAGAAATGTTGGATTTCAACCATCCACGTGTATTTGATTCAGACAAAATTTTGGATTTGGATTTCTCGATTCAAAAAATTATTATTTATGGCGCGGGTGTGATTGGTTGTGAATATGCATCCATCTTCATTGGTTTAGATCATAAAGTTGATTTGATTAATACTCAGCACAAATTGCTCAGCTATTTGGATGATGAAATTTCAGATGCCTTGTCATATCACTTGCGTGCGCAAGGGGTGCTGATTCGCCACAATGAGCAAATTGATCATTTAGAAACTTTTGATGATCACGTGGTTTTATATTTGCAAAGTGGCAAGAAAATCAAAGCCGATGCGATTTTGTGGTGTAACGGACGTTCAGGTAATACCGATGGTTTAGGTTTAGAAAACGTAGAACTTAAACCAAACAGCCGTGGTCAATTAACGGTGAATGATCAATATCAAACCGAAGTAGAGAATATTTATGCTGCGGGCGATGTGATTGGTTGGCCTTCGTTGGCATCTGCTGCCTATGACCAAGGTCGTTGCGCGGGTGCAAATATGAGTGGCGAAGAAAATGTTGCGCCTGTGACCGATATTCCAACAGGTATTTATACCATTCCAGAAATTTCTTCGATTGGTAAAACTGAGCAGGAATTGACGGAAGAAAAAATTCCTTATGAAGTTGGTCAGGCATCTTTCCGTCATTTAGCGCGTGCGCAAATTACGGGTGATACAGTGGGTGAATTGAAGATTTTATTCCACCGTGACACTTTAGAAGTATTGGGTGTGCATTGCTTTGGTAATAATGCGGCAGAGATTATCCACATTGGTCAGGCGGTGATGAACAGCCCGAACAATACAATTAAGTATTTTGTTGAAACAACATTTAACTATCCGACCATGGCTGAAGCTTACCGTGTAGCAACTTTAAATGGTATGAATCGTTTATTCTAAGTTGCTGCAATATTGCTTAAAGTTCATTAAAAAAGAACCCGTAAAGTTTAGGCTTTACGGGTTTTCTTATTCTAAGTTGTTCGTTTGTTATTTTAGTTTTGGCGCATCTTTTTATTTGAGTCCAATAGTGGCGTGCTGCCTTTTAACATGAGTAGCAAGATTAAAATGGCCGGCTACCCGCCAAACTTATTCTTTTAAGTAAGCGCCGTTGCTCGGCAGGGAAAGGCTCCCTAGAGTGTAAGGTCACTTGATTGTCCCAAAATACCAAATCCCTTTGTTCCCAATGATGCGTGTAGCGGAAGGCTGGCTTTAAAATATGTGCGCGGAGCCGAGCAATTAATTCACTACCTGCCTGATCGTCATAATTGAGCAACTCAACTTCAGAATGGGTGTTCAGCCAAAGGGCTTTACGTCCAGTTTCAGGATGGACTCTCACCAAAGGGTGTGGATAGCCATGACCAACAATAGGTTGATCATGAAAACGATACAGCGGCGAATTACCATAGCTACCCGTTGCAGTCGTATTTTGCGCACGAACAAAAGGGTTGTATGTAATGAGTTGAAGGTGATTAATTTCCGCTTTGGTGGTTTCATCTAAGGCATCGTAGGCTTTAATGGTGTTGTACCACGTAGTTTGTCCGCCTTGTTTTGGAATTTCTATGGCATACAGCAGCGAGGCAAAAGAGGGTAGAGGTGTCCATTGATGGTCTGCATGCGGTTTGAGTTCTGCATGTCCCGTATAATCACCTTGTCCAACAGCATTAGATACCGGTACAACATCGGGCGGTGTGCCTGTGTCGGCTTGACTGCCTAAAACAGGATTGTCTGAACTTGGACGGAAAATAGAACCAAAGTAACTGGCAAATGCTAAATACTGTAAATCATCTAGCTGTTGTTGTTTAAAAATCAAAACTAGATGTTGTGCCAAAGCTTGTTTTAGACGATAAATTGTTGCCCCTGTTTGGGATTTTTTCGTATCTAGTCCTGTCACGACAGCACCTAAGGCAGCACCTGCTAAAGGTTGTATTTGAATATCATTAGGATTTTGTAATGAATCGGCTTGATGCCAACGTGGTGCATCATGAATCGCTTGAGAAAGTGGGCTTAGACTGCTCATTGGGTTTTACTCTTTCTTGGTATATGGTCAAGAAAATTTAAGTAAAAACAGCCATCAGATAAAATTAAAAGAAATGCTAAGCTTATGAAAAATATTATCTTTTTAAATAAATGTTTGATCTTGAACCATTTAACTTATTTTGCATAGATTTGCTGTTTAAATGCAATCTAGTCAATGGAGCAAGTTATATAAGTTACTCCTTCAGTATTGAATACATTGATAAAGAGATCGAGTGACGCAGACAATTAATGTGCGCAGAATGCCTGATTAAAATACTCAAACAGTTGAGGCGTTTGCATCCATAAAAAAATTGAAAAGACGAGCAGGGCAATAACCGCCAGCGCGAGCAGCACTTTAAAATTAAATAAAGAATTAGTCATGAATGACGTGCTCCTCATTGACCCAGAAATGCACCAAGACCGCAAACGCACTTAAAGCAATAGAAACAATCCAGATAGCATTATAGTTACCTGTCAGATCGTGGTTTAAACCGCCAAGCCATCCACCAAAAAATGAGCCGACTTGGTGTGTAAAAAACACAATGCCACTGAGCATGGTCAGGTATTTAATCCCAAACATATTTGCCACAATACCATTGGTTAAAGGCACTGTAGATAACCACAACAAACCCATAATGATCCCGAATGCATAAATTGTCCAGATGCTTAAAGGCAGGATTAAAAAGGCGATAATGGCAATGCCGCGTAGTCCGTAAAGCCACATTAGCAAATGCGGTTTGGAATAGCGACCGCCTAACCAACCCGCCGTATAGGTGCCTACAATATTAAATAAGCCCACGAGTGCTAGAAAAACTGTGCCTGTGGTTGCATTAAAGCCATGATCAATTAAGTAGCTAGGTAAGTGAATCCCAATAAAAACCACTTGAAAGCCACAGACAAAAAAGCCCAAAGCTAAAAACCAAAAGGGTTTATGATTTTTGGCAATCACCAAAACCTGCTTAAAGCCTAAAGCGGGTTGGCTGACTGAACTTGCATTAGGGTTTTGATACATGGGTGCTTTGAGCATCCATGCCAAAGGAACAATCAAGGCAATTAAAATTGCACTGACAATTAATGCGCCCGACCAGCCCACATTTTGTAATAACAATAAGGTCGATGGCAACATAATAAATTGCCCAAACGAGCCTGCAGCACTGGCAATACCCATTGCAAGGCTACGCTTTTCTGGTGGAGCTGCACGACCCACTGCAGAAAGTAATACTGGGAATGATGTCGCAGAAAGAGCCAATCCTAAAATTAAACCCACACTTAAATTTAGCAATAACCCAGTCGAGCTGACGGCCATGAGCAATAAGCCGAGTGCATACAGTGCACCACCAACTGCAACTACAATTTTACTGCCGTATTTGTCTGCAAAAGCACCTGTGATGGGTTGGACTGCACCCCAAATCAGGTTTTGCATGGCAATGGCTAAACTAAAGACATTATGTCCCCAGCCAAATTCATGGCTCATCGGTACCAAATACAAACCAAATGCATGCCGAACCCCAAGCGATAATGCCAAAATAATGGCACTTCCAATTAACATATAAATTAGAGGTTTGGAAAATTGAGCATTCGACATAAGGCATCCACGTATGGCTAACAGCTTGTTATGGTAGTCGATTCAGCCGCAGATCGCGATAAAATAAAATTCATCAAATGATAAAATTTGGTTATAGATATTAGTTTGAATATTCTAAGCAAAAAATGATCATGAGCTACAAGCCAAATGGATATTGAAAAATCCTTCTCCCTGTGGGAGAAGGATTAAGTGAAGGGGATTATCGTCTTAAATAGGACTGATCAAAGACTGCTATTAATGCTTAAAAACGCATACCAAAACCTGCATAGGCAATCACTGGATTCACTTCAATATCTGCTTTAGAGTGAATTAATTCGCCGTGTTTGGCATCGGTCACCGTAATGGTGGTTTCATTTTTAAGGTGTGCATAAGATAGTGAGCCAACTGCAAACCATTTTTCATTGAAGTCATAGGTAAAACCTACAGTCGCAACTGGCGCAAACGCATCGGTCGCATCTAACTCAACTTTAGGATTGGCTGAACTTGGCTTGCTTTCTAAAGATGCGCCTGATTTTCCTTCTTTAATATTGGCAATCATGTGACCTGAAGCAATTAAGTCCTGCTCAGTACGTGGATTAATTTCTAATTCATTGAAATAGGCATACATCAAACCGACGCCAACATAGGGGCGAAATTTATTTACGCCTGTTTTGCCAAAGTGATATTGAAACTCAAATGCAGGTGTCCATGCGCGGGCAGAAGCAGCAGGGCCATGCGCTGCTAAATCGGTAATGAAAATATCATTTTGTAATTCTAGTTCACCCAACGCACCGCCTAATGGACGTGCAATTGCGGAGAAGGGTGCATAAATTTTACCTTTGCCTTGCAAATCAACTTTAGGTGGAATGCCGCCTTTGACTTCAAAGGAAATATTATCGGTAAAGAAATAGTTGCTGATAATACCCAGTGTGGTGACATCATCTGCTTCTAAACCTGTGCCGGGATTATCCCATTGCTCCAAACCTGAAATTGTGGCTTGTCCACTCATGTTGGCAGGTACGGTAGGCAGTAAATTTAATGCTCCGCTTAATAATACGGGTGGCTCAAAACCGTCACGTAAATTATCTCTTACAGTTTGAGATTGAACCTCACCGACATCGGCTGTGTAGCCGTTGTGAATGGCTGTATTGACCCGAAAAGGTTGTGCTTTGCCTTGTGGCATAACGTGCAGCGCACCTACCGAAACAGAAAAGCGTTTAAAACCATCACCATCTTTTAAGGTGAGTTGGCATAACTGATGACTGGCAAACTACTCAGTGCCAAACAGCATAGTGTTTTTTTCATTGTGGAACTCCATGTCCAATTTTGCTTGTTGTTATTTACGGCATTGTTATGCAAGGCATTATGAAATGGACTGGAAAAATAAAACTGTTGTTTTTACAAGATATTTTTTTAAACTTTTGTGAATAACTGGAAAAGTGTGCAGGTGTTTTGTTAAATCCAAAACTGTTGAATACGTGAAAATGCTTGTTTTATTGGATGGCTTTAAAGTTCTATTGGTTTGAAATAAAAAGATTTTATAGAAATTGTATGCGTTGAAATTAATAAAAAAGACCAGTCGGAACTGATCTTTTTAACATACGGGTTAAATTTTTAGCCAATGACAGATTTTGGCTGCAAACACGTTATGCAGTAAAGCGTGATAAATCTTCATCAGGGCGGGCAGTCAGCACTTCCAAGCCATCTTTGGTGACCAAAATGGTGTGTTCAAACTGTGCCGATAATTTGTGGTCTTTGGTCACCACTGTCCATTTATCGCCAAGTAATTTGGTTTGCCATACGCCTGCATTGACCATTGGTTCAATGGTAAAAGTCATACCTTCTTCTAAAATCATGCCTGTGTTGGCTTGACCATAGTGCAATACTTGTGGCTCATCGTGGAAGGTCGTCCCAATACCATGACCGCAATATTCACGCACGACACTAAAGCGTTCAGATTCAACATATTTTTGAATCGCATGACCAATATCACCAATGGTTGAACCGGGTTTAACGGTTGCCATACCGCGATACATCGCTTCTTGGGCAACTTTGCATAAACGATTGGCTAAAATGGAAGTTTCACCACCCACGATATACATCATATTGGTATCGCCGTGGAAACCATCTTTAATGACTGTGACATCAATATTTAAAATATCGCCTTTCTTCAGCACTTTACTTTCTGACGGAATACCGTGACAAACCACATGGTTAACCGATGTGCAAATGGTGTGTTGGAATGCTGGACGACCCGGAGCAGCACCATAACCTAAGCAGGCAGGAATAGCTTGTTGTTGATTGACAATATAGTCATGGCAAATCGTATCCAGTTCGAGCGTAGTAACGCCTGGTTTAACGTGTGCTTTGATCATCTCCAAAACTTCTGCCGCCAGTCGTCCTGCCACGCGCATTTTTTCAATATCTTCTGCGGTTTTGATGAGTCGACGAGGTGCTTGATAAGTTGTGTTCATGATCTTTAAAAACTTTTGGAAATTTGTGTGTGACTATGGTATAAATAGCCGCCCATTTTATCAAATGCTTTTTATGAATATGTTTCAAAGAGCTTGGTAAAAGGGAAATTAAAAATCCGCACATATATCGTCACATTACTCTGGGTGCCCTTTGGGGTGGAGAATGCGGATATATGGAGGCCTAACCCAAACATTTAAGGTAAAGAAAATGGCAGATTACAACGTAAGCATGCGCGACCTTCTTCAAGCTGGCGCACACTTTGGTCACCAAACACGTTTCTGGAACCCAAAGATGCGTCAATACATCTTTGGTGCGCGTAACAAAATTCACATCATCAACCTTGAACACACTGTTCCTGCGTTAAATGATGCTTTGAACTTTGCAAACCAATTGGCTAGCAAAAAGAACAAAGTTTTGTTCGTTGGTACAAAACGTGCTGCTTCTGCAATCATCCGTGAACAAGCTCAACGCGCTGGTCAACCGTATGTAGATCACCGTTGGTTAGGTGGTATGTTGACGAACTGGAAAACACTTCGCCAATCTATCAGCCGTTTAAAAGATCTTCAAGTTCAGTCTACTGACGGTACTTTTGCTAAGCTTACTAAACGTGAAGCTTTAGAGCGTAGCCGTGAAATGGAAAAACTTGAGCGCGCTTTAGGCGGTGTGAAAAACATGGGTGGTTTACCTGACGCATTATTCGTAATTGACGTTGATCACGAAGCAATTGCAATTAAAGAAGCGAAAAACTTAGGTATTCCTGTAATCGGTATCGTTGATACAAACTCTAACCCAGACAACGTAGACTACGTTATTCCGGGTAACGACGATGCGATCCGTGCAGTAACACTTTACGCTTCTTCAATGGCTGATGCGATCATTGCTGGTAAAGAATACGCTCAAACTCAAGCCAATGCTCAAGCAAAAGGCGAAGAAGCTCCTGCTTCTGAGGCTTAATGCGTTTTGACGTAAGCTTGTCATTTTTGCGACATGTGATGGTGGCAAAGTAAGCGTCATGTATGCAGACGGCCCAAGAGACACCCTCTGGGCCGTTTCTGTTAAAAAAAGAATTCATTTTCTACCGATTTTAGGAGATAAACATGACTGCAGTTACAGCAAGCATGGTTAAAGAATTGCGTGATCGTACTGGTCTAGCAATGATGGAATGTAAAAAAGCATTAACAGAAGCGGGCGGTGACATCGAATTAGCGATTGACAACCTTCGTAAATCTGGTCAAGCAAAAGCTGCTAAAAAAGCAGGTAACATTGCTGCTGACGGTGCAATCACAATCGTTCAAGAAGGCAACAAAGCGATTCTTTTAGAAGTAAACTGTCAAACTGACTTCGTTGCAAAAGACGAAAACTTTGCTGGTTTCTCTGCGAAAGTTGCTGCTGCTGCTCTTGCTGCAAACGAAACTGATGCTGCTAAAATTGCTGAACTTAAACTTGAAGATGGCGCAACTGTTGAAGAAACACGTGTTGCACTTGTTCAAAAAATTGGTGAAAACATCCAAGTTCGTCGTGCACAAATCGTTGAAGGTGAAAACCTTGCTGTGTACAAGCACGGTTTAAAAATCGGTGTTGTTGTTTCTTACACAGGTGATGCTGCGACTGGTAAAGGTATTGCAATGCACGTTGCTGCATTCAACCCAGTTGCTGTTACTGCTGAACAAGTTCCTGCTGATCTTATCGCTAAAGAGAAAGAAATTGCAGAAGCGAAAGCAGTTGAATCTGGTAAGCCTGCAAACATCGTAGAGAAGATGGTAACTGGTTCAGTTGAAAAATACTTGAACGAAGTTGCGCTTGATCGTCAAATGTACGTAATTGACAACGAGAAGAAAGTTGCTGAAGTATTAAAAGCAACTGGTACAACTGTTGCTCAATTCGTTCGTTTCGAAGTAGGCGAAGGTATTGAGAAAAAAGCAGAAATGAGCTTCGCTGAAGAAGTTGCTGCTGCTCAAGCTGCTGCAAAATAATTTTTACTTAAGGTAAAATATTTTGTAAGGAAAGCCCCAATTTATTTTGGGGCTTTTTTGTGAATATAGATTTTAGCGATATGCAATTGAAGCATAAATATTGAGATGAGAATTAAAAAATATTTATTTTAAATCAGTATGTTATGGGTGATTGACTTAATCGTATAGAGCGGAATCAGAACAAGAAGGTTATATGGCAAATAAAAAGAATTTAAGCATCGGCGCAATTATTGTAGTGCTAATTGCTGCATTTTTTGGCATAGATTTACAGCAGTTTCAGTCTGAAACATCAAATGCACCATCTACAAGTACTGCTCGCACATCGCAAACTGAAAAAGAGCAGTTAGACGTACAGCGAGATGCGCTGCAAGATGATGCTCAGGGTGTTCAGCTGATTGAACGTGCGTTTGAGCGCAAACAGAGCGATTTACAAGTCCGTGCGAGTGGGCAGGTCATTGCAGTGTTAGCGGATGACAACGAAGGCTCACGTCATCAAAAATTTATTTTAAAACTGAATAATGGGCAAACTGTATTGGTTGCACATAATATTGATCTTGCACCACGAATTACCAATATTGCAAAAGGTGATACTGTTGAGTTTTTTGGTGAATATGAATACTCAGATAAGGGTGGGGTGATTCACTGGACGCATCATGATCCAGCAAATAAACACGTGGGCGGATGGTTAAAACATCAAGGAAGAACCTATCAATAACGGTTCTTCCGATAACGAAAATAGGATATAGCGTTTAAATGCTCATAATGCTGTTTTTACGACGTGTTTTCCAAGAGGGTAGGATTTTACCTAAATAGGCATCCATGCACCAAATTGGGCCAATGAGAAGGAATTGGAGGTCTTTGAAGAATGAAGGCTTTTTCCCTTCAACTTTGTGACCATAAAACTGCCCAATCCACGCCAAAACAAAAATTGCGATATAAAAACCCATTCCAACAGGCAAAACATAAATCAGCCATGCCATTACCAGCATTAATGCTGCCATTGCAACTGCAAGAACCAAGTCTAAACGTGCATAAAAAATAAAACTGAGCACCAGAAGTAATGTTGTTAGTAAAGCGCTGAAATGCGCCAAGATGCCGACAATCGAAAAAAAGATCGTAGGTACGCACACCCAGTGAATTAATTTATTGGTTTTATTTTGATGGCTCTCGCTGTATTCATCTAGCCACTCGCTTACTGTCTTCATGTGCTACTCCTGTAGACCGATCATCCGTTGTTATTGTTTGACTGTCTAAAATATAACTGAGAACAGTGAGGTGGTCAAAACAGTATTCATATTTTCAAAATGAAGTGGCAACAAAATTTGTGTGGATCATCTTTGTGCAGACATGCATGGGATGACTGTAAATCTTACAGGCATTAAAAAAGCCACATTGCTGTGGCTTTCAAGTCAAATGTGAAGTCGTGTAAGCGAATCTTAAGAGTTTGGACCGTCAATACGCTCAATGCTTACTTTGGCAGTACCTGCATTGGTGATGCCCAATTGTTTTGCAGCGCCATAAGAAAGATCGAGTACACGGTTGCCATGGAATGGACCACGGTCATTTACTTTAACTACAACGCTTTTACCATTGTTTTTATTGGTTACGCGAATATAGCAGTTTAGCGGCAGGCTACGGTGTGCAGCAGTCATTGCGTTCATGTCGAACGTTTCACCGCTTGCAGTTTTACGACCGTGGAATTGGCGACCGTACCAAGATGCCATACCTGTTTGGCTAAATTTACGTACAGTGTTCGATGCCACTGTATTTAACTTTTCAATCACTGAAGGCTCTTCAGCAGGAATTTCAATTTTCGCTGCAATCGTTTGACGACGGATTTGGTCGCCTGAACGTTCGGTGATTGAAAGGCTATTCAAATTTGAGAAATGTGAATTAAAACTTTGTGCTTCTTTGTTCAGTACACGCGCAGCTAGGCTAGATGACTCATTATCATTGTTGAATGATGATTGCACCATTTCAGCTTGCGACTGACTTAGGGCAATAGCTGCAGAAAGTGCAAGTAAGTATTTAAGTGAACTATGCATGGTTTGAACTCCTGAAGACAGAATTTTTAACTTATTTCGCTCTTAACTGATTGAAATAGTGATAATCCTGTCTGTAATTTCACTTTTTCGACTACATTTGACGAAATGGATAATATTCATCCCTCACTAAAGGTGTCTAGTCTTTATACGAAAATAATGACAAAAAGTACCAAAAACCAACTCTATTTGATTAAAAAATAATCAATATTGTAACATTATATGTAAAAAGTTTGTTTTGTGATCAAATTGTCAAAAATATTTCTTGACTTTTTGGTTTTATATTTAAATTTGTACTTAGCGACTCGCAATTTCAGTGCCCAATAACCACAGTGCAGTCGCATACATACGGCTACGGTTATAAGTCGTAATCACCTGAAAATTTGGGTAGGTTATATAGTAGATATGACCATAATTTTCTTGTAATTGAATGACATTGACCAAGTCGAGGTCATCTATTTGCACAATTGGATTCATTGGCATCACGCCTTGCGATTTTAAAACCCCATAAGGTGTTGGCAGGGTCAAATCTTTGGCAATGACACTGTCAGGATTGTTGCCTGTATATCGTGCAGCAAATGCAATGGGTTGATTGCGCTGCCAGCCATGTTGTGCCAAGTAGTTTGCAATGGAGCCAATGGCATCGACTGCCGAGTTGCGTAGATCAATATGTCCGTTGCCGTCATAATCGACCCCAAATTTTGGAATATTGCTAGGCATAAACTGCGGATAACCAACAGCACCTGCATAAGAACCAACAATTGAAGAAGTTGGCACACCATCTTTATATGACCATGCGATCAGTGCTGCGAGTTCATCTTTAAAGTATTCCGCGCGACGTTCATAACCAAAGCCTAAGGTGGCAAGGGCATCACGGGTTACAAAAGAGCCCTTATTGCTTCCAAAACCTGTTTCTACACCCAGAATCCCTAAAATAATGGATTGCGGTACACCAAATTGCTGTTCAGCACGATTGAGCGTGTCTGCATATTGTTGTTTAAAGCGCACACCGCGCTGAATAGTGCTTTCTGCAAGGAAATTGGTTTTATAGTCGTACCAAGGCTTACTTTCGCCTGGGCGGTTCATGATGTTGATGATATTGGGTAAGTTTTTAGAGCCTTCCATCGCCCAATCGACTTGTGCTGCACTCAAGCCATAGGTCTGCATGGTTTTTTGTTTAAAACTGGCATAAGACGGATGATTTTGGAAATCATTGGCCTGACAAAAACTGGTGATAGAAAATGCACCAATGAGTAAAGAAAGACGTTTTAGTTTGTTATAAAAATCAAGTTTGAACATATTGAGGAAAATTCCAAATTGATGATTTACACAACTTATTTATATGCAGTAAATAAGTTGCTACTTATATATGAAGAATAAGCCGCTATTGGGGCCAAACTGCGAAAGCGAAGTAAGCGGCTAAGATAGCATTCATGCGTGACTGGTTTGCAAAAACTTATACAAAAATAGACAAAGAATGTGTAAAAAGCGCGCAGGATTTGTAACAAAATTCAATCTAGGTGCAAAAAGTTATTCTTGATTGTGCAAAAGTTGCAGACATATCCTGATATTGCATTGCATATAAAAATGCCTGATCAAAATCAGGCATTTTGCACTTAACATGCAACAAAAGGGCTTAAAACGCATTATGAGTTAAACCCACTGATATTAATGATGGAATAAGGTGTCGTGATATTCCGCTAAAACCAAGAGTTCCTCTTTGGTTAAATTTGGGATGATTTTATCCACCGCAATATGGACAGCTTTAATTACCGCTGCTGCGCCAATATCTGCTGCTTTACGCTTAATCATGCCCAAATCGAGGGTTTTGTTAAAGTCGCTCATAAAGTGGCGTACCGTCGCTTCTGCAAACTGTTTATATAGTTCGGTTAAAGCAGCTTTGTTCACTTCATTGCCTGCTTGAATTTCGGCATAGTTGTGTTTCAGGTTGGTCACTAAACTTGCATCGAGCGTTTCACCTACACGTGCATTGCCTGCTGCATCTTTAAAGCTACTGCGCTCAGAAAATTCAATCGATTGTTTCACGACATCATTTGGCGCTTTGCTTAATAATTGTTTTAGGAGTACTGCAACGGTAGATTTGACATAGCCCGCAAGTTTTTCGGCAGTGTCGCGTTTATCGCTGGCAGGAAAACGACGTACCAACTCGGTTAAAATGGCATCAATGATTTCTTCATTAATCATTAATGCGGTTTTGTCGCGCAGTGGGTACAGCGGCTCACTTGAATTTTTTTTCTGTTGTGCAGTTTCAATCGTATTTAATAATTCTGCAGATGGAATGAATCCAAAAAATGGCATTGTTCAACCTCAATGTTGTTATTGTCGCGCTAAACGAATAGGGCGAGGCATCCATGTTAAGTCCGATACACGGCAAGGGTTAATGTCTAAACCACCACGACGTGTATAGGTTGCATATACCATCAGTTTTTCTGGTGCGAATTTTTGCCAGATGTCTGCAAACATCTGTTCCACACATTGTTCATGGAAACCATTATGCTGACGATAAGAAATAATATAAGCCAAAATACTGCGATAACAAGGTTTTTTGCCTTGATAACGGATAAAAACCGTGCCCCAGTCAGGTTGTCCTGTGACAGGACAATTGCTGCGTAATAAATGTGAGAAAAGTTGTACCTCTATATCTTCCGCTTGTTCTAAATCGAATTGCAATAAACTTGGGTCAGGATGCTGCTCTAAACGCTCAGGCGTGAGCTGATCAATACAAATACCTTCAGGTTGGCTAATTGCCAAATCATCAACCTTAAATAAAGTTAGCGTAACAGGTGCTTGTGCTGCAGCCGTTAAATCATGCTCAACAGTTTCAATGAAATTGGCTTCAGACTGAAAGCGAGTAAAGTTCATACTATTAAAGTAGAGCTTTAATGATTTTGATTCGATCAGGTTAGGTGATGAAGCAGGTAGCGTAATCCGACCAATCGCAACCTGTGGAACACCTGCGGCATTCAACCACGAAATTTCAAAAACGTGCCACCAGTCTTGCCCGAGTTGAATTCCCTCAACATCTGCATATTTTTCACGTGCAGCAGCACGTGAAATAGGGAATAAAATATCGGGTTGATATTCTGTAGGATAATTGGTGTCTTTACCAAGGAGAGATTGTTCAACACTCATTATTCACGCATTCCTGAACCACGAGAAAGTAAATGATAGGCAATACCATAAAGCACTGCGCAGCATAGTGTAATCACAGATAATGAAATCGTCACGTTGACATCACTATGTCCTAAAATGCCGTAACGGAAAGCATTAACCATATACACCACAGGGTTAATTAAAGAGAGATTTTGCCAAAAAGGGCTTAAGGCACTAATGGCATAGAATACACCACCTAAATAAGTCAGTGGAGTCAGTACAAAAGTTGGAATAATAGAAATATCATCAAATGATTTGGCATAAACAGCATTAATAAAACCGCCTAATGAAAATAAAAAGGACGTAATTAATACGGTATAAATGGTAACAAACCAATTGGTAATATAAAGGTCGGTAAAGAATAGACTCATGGTGGTGACAATAATACCGACCAATACGCCACGACTAACACCACCCAAAACATAGCCCCATAAAATGGCATGCAAAGGTACAGGGCTCATGATTAGTTCTTCAATGCTTTTCTGGAATTTTGCACTAAAAAAACTTGAAGATACGTTGGCATAGCTGTTGGTAATGACTGCCATCATAATTAAGCCTGGCACAATAAATTGCATATAGCTAAAGCCGCCCATTTCACCAATACGCGAACCGACCAAATTACCAAAAATCACGAAGTACAAACTCATGGTGATAGCAGGTGGTAACAAGGTTTGTGGCCAAATGCGCATAAAACGACGAATTTCTTTATGCACTAAGGTATAGAGTGCAATCCGCAGTTGGGTAAAATTCATTGCGCAGCTCCATCTAAATTCTTTTCGACCATTTTGACAAATAACTCTTCTAGACGGTTGGACTTATTGCGCATACTGCGCACGCGAATGCCTTGCGCTTCTAAAAGTTGGAATAAATCATTTAAGGTATGAGCTTTATCCATGGTGACTTCTAGGGTCACTGCATCAATTAGGTTGAAACGTACACCAATAATATCTAAATGAATGGGTTGAATCGGTTCAGCTAAATCAAAAATAAAAGATTCTTCACTTAACTGGTTTAAGAAGTTTTTCATTGAAGTGTCTTCTTTAATCACACCACGATCAATAATCGCGATACGACGACACAACATTTCCGCTTCTTCTAAATAGTGGGTAGTGAGAATGATTGAAGTGCCTTTATCATTCATTTCTGTCAAGAAATCCCACATTGAACGGCGCAGCTCAATATCTACACCTGCAGTCGGTTCATCTAAAATAAGCAGTTTCGGTTCGTGCATCATGGCACGTGCAATCATTAAACGACGCTTCATACCGCCAGACAGCATACGCGCTTGAGTGGCACGTTTATCCCACAAACCCAGTTTTTCTAAATATTCTTCGGCACGTTGTTCGGCAACTTTTTTAGGAATACCGTAATAGCCTGCTTGTGTGACCAAAATGTCAAACGTCTTTTCAAACTGACCAAAGTTAAATTCTTGCGGCACAACCCCTAAGCATTGCTTGGCTTGAGATGGATGTGTATCCAAATTGTGCCCAAAAATTTCTACTGTACCTGCCGTTTTTTTGGTGAGAGAACTGATGATGCTAATGGTTGTAGATTTACCTGCACCATTGGGTCCAAGTAGGGCATAAAACTCGCCTTCAGGAACGGTCAAATTAATTCCTTTCAGTGCTTGGAAACCATTTCGATAGGTCTTTGACACGTCCCTTAACGTCAATGCATCAGTCATGAAATTCTCACTTGAGGAATAGAGCCACTATTGTGAGCGATCTGCGCCAATAAACCAAGTAAGTTAGATGGAATTCTATGTTGCAAGTTTGGAACATTGTTTAAAGCATAAGCATAAAAATACGTAACTTATATATAGTTGCTTTACCTTCAGCAATTTTTTGTTATGATGTGCAGCGCGCGCTCATAGCTCAACTGGATAGAGTACAGGTCTCCGAAGCCTGTGGCGTGGGTTCGAGTCCCGCTGAGCGCACCAATATATACTATAAAAACAATAACTTATATGTACTTTGGCGTAATATTGGCGTAATCCATATTTTAAACAAGAAAAACCCAGCTATATTTTGCGGGGTCTGCCTGTCTTAATTTTCAAATCTTCTGGTCTTTCACTTAACCAATCAGATAGCATTTTTAAGTTCCATCTACGACCTTTTGAATTGTCTGTAATGTATCTTGGTTTTGGGAATCCTTTTAAGCAAATAATAGATGCTTTGAAATAAGTGCCCGCATAACCCAAAAAATCTGCCGCCTGTTCATCTGTAAGCCAAATATCCGCAGGAGGCAGGGCAACAACTAAGTTGCCCATATTTGCCATTGCTGTCATATTGCCACCTCATTTAAACCCAAATTCTCTACAAACACACTATGAGTGCTTTTTGCTGTATAAGCGGAAAGCATGTGATAAAGCGCATCCGCATTTTTATCTGTCACATCAAGCAAAATACCTGTGCCATTGATGACACGCTGATAAGTTGATTTTGCAAGATTCATAACAAAGTCACTATGCAAGTGATCTGATTGAATCGCTATATAATGAAGCGATCCTGTATCACCTGGACTTAAAGACAACGTAAACGGCTTGTCTCTTGAAACAAGATCATCAATCGTGCGCTGTGCAAAACTGATATTTGTGCATTGAATTTCAGTCATTGGCTGGCTCCTGTGCTTCAAGCATGGCTTTGTAGATAATATTGGCTGTGACTTTCCCATCAATCGCGCAATTATCTGCTGCATCAATCATTTTTGGCGTCGGCTCTTTCGGCACAACCACAAAACCGTCTGGAATGGCTTGGGCTTTGGCTGCTTGCCACTTTTTACGCTCATACAGCTCACCAAGTTTCATCGCCTTAGCAACAAGCATTTCCAATTCTTCTTCCTGCTCACCATCAAAATAATAGGTTTCAGAAAAATCATTTGAGATTTGAGTAATCTCACCGTCTAGAATTTCGGTATCAACATCAGTTACAACTGAATTATTTTCAATATCCATCACGCCACCTTTAATTTATGAGTTTTGTCTTTAATTTTTGCCAGTAAAATGCATGATTCATGCGTTTCAGGTGTGCTGTGCTTTATGTACGATTGATTCAATCTGGCCAACTCAGCGCGTGTCAAAAGTATTAGATTGTCGATTCTGCAATCTGTGCGAACGCCATTTCTGAATGACACAACCATGCCTTTAGGTATTGCACCGTGATGCTGCTCCCATACCCACCGATGCTTGTAAACCATCTGCCTGTGACCTTCGACCTTAATTTCGACATGACCATCGCGATTGACACGCTCATATCCAACAGGTCGGGCAGTATGCGGCACGTTGCCCTTTTTCCATCTTGTTTCTGACGTACCATTCACACCTTTCAGGCCTTTATTCCAAGGTGTTTGACCTTTCTTAAATCTTGTATCTGACATGGCTACACCTCCATGTCCATATCACCAAGCGCAATTTTAGGCACTTCCTGGTTTGGGTTAAGGCCCTTGTATTCTGCAATCAACTTAATAGCATCCAACTGTGTTTTATGTGCATCAATAATATTTTCACTGACTTGAGCGACTGTTTGAGCGCGTTTAACCTCGGTTTCAAGCTCGCTTTTGTCAGCTTTCGCCAGGCGATCCAATTGATCAAACAGATGCTTGTTTAAATCTTTCAACGTGCTCATCATGCCACCTTCGCCAAATTATTCATCATCACAGCCTTGCGATACTTGCTCGCCATAGCTAAATGCAAATCCTGAATAAAACCTTTCCCATTGTTGAAATACTGCTTTAGAAAAAGCTCATAACGCTGGGAAAGATATTCATCTAATTCGTAAAACTCTTTAATTTCGTGACGCTCGAAAGGAATCACGCTGCGTTTCACACCATCACTAAATTGCTTTTTCACAATCATGGCGTTTTTCTTGAGTTCGATTTTGTGACCGCCACGATCTAGCCATTCGATAAAGGCGGGTGAAATACTGTTGGGTAGTTTCATGCTGCCACCAATTTTTCATAAAATGATTCAATGGTTTCATTTTCAAAAACAAAGCAACCGCCATGATCTGAATAACTAGCCATAAAAACCTGAATGCCTTTCACTTCCCTAATTTCATCACCAAATGGCAGGTCATCAGCACCCGAATATCCAACAATCACCTTGTTTTCAGTGACGCATTCAATCTGTGCAATGTTGAGAATAGTGTTGCCAATTTTTAAGAATTTCATGCTGCCACTCCTTGTTTATGCGTGCGACACAATGTGCCGCACTGGTTTGTGCTACTAGATTCAGAACGGAAGATCGTCGTCTAAATCAGCAGGGTGTCCTTTTGGTGGTGCGCCAGCGTTGCTTGCATAAGAGCCTGCGTTTTGTTGGTATGAGCTTTGACCTTGATTAGACTTTGGCTTTCGATATGCGTCACCCACGTTGAGTAAGCGGCTAAAAACCTTTTCAAGTGCTGTGGCTTTTGTTGCTTTTTCAAGTATTTCAGCAGCCATGAACTCAGTTTGAGCTTCAAAAGCAGCGTAGAAGTTCATTTGATAACGAGCTTCACCATTTTGGTTTTGGTAATTTTCACGCTGAAGCAGTAAGCCAATTGGTTTGTTATCAAGCTCAGGTGCCACCACGCAAGGCTTATTGACCTTGCCACCAGCATCAAAGTCGTACTTTTCAAGTGTTCGATTTGTAGGCGTCAATGTTCTAACTTTGGCGCAAGTAAGAATTGAGTTCACCTTGTCATAACCAAAAATTGTTTCACCATTCTTGTTGTGCGTCCAAACAGTGAATGATGCAGTTGATTCATCATTCGCAACAAAATGAAACTCAATACCTTGTGCACCACTTTGAGCAGTCACAAACTCAGCGTGTTTGAACATGCCGACATATTTGCCAGTCGATTCTATGCGACCACCACCATCGGCTTTTTTCGCTGATTCAGTGTTTAGTGTGAATTGTTGATAAGTAGTCATGGTTTATTCCTTATGCTTCAGTTGCTTGGTTTGATTCAGTTGTTAGTCCGTAGTATTCACAAATGGCCTTATCAACTGCATTTAAGTCATTTTCGATATGCTCATCCTCAAACAAACCGATAGGGGACTTAACTGTGTTTTGACCATTGTTTTTGGTCATAAAAATGTATTGTTCATTTATGATTTCTGTTTGTAGGCAGATCGACACCATGCCTTCCAAAGTGATTTTTTCATCCAGCATCTTGCCAATGGTTTTAATCTTGGTTTTTCCTGATTCACTTTCCTCTGTATGGCTCAGGATGTAGACGCGCTTGTCATCTGCAAGCTGGGCAGCAGCTGTAAATATTTCCCATGTGCTGCGACCGATCTCGGTAAATTTTGCAAAGCCTGTTTCCTGGCTTCTGCGCATGTATTCGTTCGCCATGACGTATTGATAGTCATCAATCACAATGATTGGGCGGGTTGATTTTTTCATGATTGCCATGATTTGCTGCGGATTGTCTGTAACCACAATCGAACCACCTTCTTTAGTAAGCGGCTTCCAGTTAGCAGACCTGAACGGCAATGGCTTTTTCACCACCTGAATAAGAAGAACATCTTCAGGGTTTAGGTTGCGAAGGCTTGTAGATTTGCCAGTACCAGACTGGCCTAAAATTAATGTTGCAATACTCATTTTTCAGTCCTCAATATTCAGTATTCATTCTTTGGATTGGCTTAGTCGCCTGCATGTCTATGCGATGGATAAATATCTGCCAATTGCACTGGCACAACATATTTTGGTTTTTCAATTCTTGGCAGTGATGGCCCGCGAAATTCAACAAACTGACAAGTGAGCTTTATTTCATCTTCTGTGATGACAAAATTAAGCTTTGTCTTGAAGTCAGTCATGTAGCTTGTTGATTTGTAGTCACGGCAAAAACCTTGCTGTGTATGTTTTAAACGCTTGAGCAGATCACCAGTGATACAAACCTTTTCAAGCTCTGTGCCGTAGCTGTTTAGCAACGGCAAGATCAGTGTTTCAACAGATGCGTTCATGCTGCCACCTCGCTAAACAACTCCTTGATTGCTTTCAAGGTGTTTTCAGAACAGTAGGTAATACGTGTTGAATGACCTTCACTGCAAACCCAGATCAGCACGTTTGGCTTGCCGTGAAATTGGTGTGGTTTACTTGCAATGCGACCACATGCGCAGGTAGGTGCTTGAATACTCATCGCATAGCCTCCTGGTGTGCCTTAGCCGCATTCACCTGTGAAACCTGTTCAGCTTCACAAGCCTTTAGACCAACGCCCAAAAAGATGAATGTACTTGCTGCAATCAATGCAGATGCAGCAGCATTTGAAGCAAAGCTTTTAAGCTTAGAAACAAAGCGTTTTTTGTCTTGGCGCTTAATTAGCGTTTCGACTAGCTTGTTTTGGGATGTGTTTGTTGCCATAATGACCTCGTTGTATTCGAGCCCCGTAGTTGTCCAGACCGTCGGGGCTTTTTGTTGTTTACGAGGTCAATAGTAAACATGATGTGTACTGTAGTCAACACTTTAAATAAACAAATGTTTAATTATTTTATAAACAACTGTTTTATATAGACATAAAAAAAGACCGCATAAGCAGTCTTAAAATTTCATTTTGTTTACTTATCTATGGCAGCGAATTTTGCACATTAAATGCATAAGCAATAACTTCAAACTCCTGGTCGATAATTTCTTGCTGCGTTAAAACTTCTTCTTTGTATTCGTCACTATTGGCACTAACAATCCTTATGCCACCCATCGGCATTCTGTATAAGTATTTAAACTTAAAAAGACCACCGTGACATATCGCATAAATCTTGCCATCAATAACATTCTTTCTGCCTATATCAACGTAAACCGTTGCACCATCATTAATGACTGGAGACATTGAGTTGCCAAAAGCTGTTAATGCCAGTACATTTGCTGGATCAACCCCATAACGTCTTAGTGTTGAAGCACTTAGTCTTAATTTTCTTGTTTCTGTGTTTATGATTTCGCCAAGCGACCCTGAGCCACAAGACACTAAAACATCTTTATAAAACGGCACTTCAACCTCATCACTTTCTAGTGGGGTGGAGCTATCCCACCCTGCAACACGAGAAACATCACTACCAGAGCTCTCGCCAACACCACTTAAAATCCAGTTTGCAGAACAGCCAAACTCAGCAGCAGCTTTTAAAGACCCAGCTTTTGACACACCACGCTTCTTCCAGTTGGTCAGCGTTTGTGGTGATTCATCAATACGTCTTGCGATTTCTTCCTGGCTTAGATTGTTGCTCGCCTCAAGCAGTCTTTTAAATGAATCGTGCATAACAAACCCCTTTTGTTCTTAGTTTTATTATCTCAACAGTAAACAAATTGTGTTAAACAAATGATTTGACATCAGTAAACACAGCGTTTACTATCTAATACACAAATGTTTATAGGAGAGTGAAATGTCTATCAGCACTGATAAAGACATCATTGTTGCTCTTGGTGGGTCAACAAAAGTTGCTGAGATGCTTGGCTTAAAAAGCAAACAGCGAGTTCAAAACTGGATGACAAGAGGGATACCTGCGGAAGTAAAGCTCCAGTACCCGCATATCTTCTTAAATCCAAATATTTCAAGCGTGGCTCGTGACAAGGGTGCTGCGTAATGGGGGTGGACGATATGCAAGAAGCATTGGATTTAGGTTTTCTTGACGTGCATGGGAAAAAGACTGACTCAACATCAGTCCGCATGACACATGAAGCATTGCAGGCGATTGATGCGCTGGCAGCAATGGATGACATAAAGCGTTCGGAGTGGATTCGGGATGCAGCCATTGAGAAGCTCCTGAAGTTCAAGAAACAACATGAGTATCTCAGCAGGGCGTTTGGTAGTACCACAAATACGGTGAATACATCGTCCACAAATAAAGAAAGCCCATCTGCTGGAACAGATGAGCCAAATGTTCAATAAGGAGCTACCCAATATGAACATGCCAATTTTACCACAGTTCAGAAATCCTGAACAAAAAATGTTAGCACAATTTGCTGTAAAGCAAGGTGGTGCAGCATGACAGCACTAAAAAAACACGAGGACAACATTGTCCAATTCTCCAAAGGTAAAAAAATGGCTGACAAGTTTGAAAAAGGCTATGTCATGTCTAGTCGATTATATCGCCAAGAGGTTCGTCCATTTTTGAGTGATGCGGCAAAGAATGTGTATGCGGAGCTTGAGGATCGTATAAACGGATTTAAGGACAAGATAACCGACCATGTTAGCTACTCTCAATTGCAAGGCGGAAAGCTACCAGGCTCAAAAAAACTAAGCACAAAAACAGTGAGTAATGGTCTTAAAGAGTTGCTTAATTTGGGCGTTATTACACTGGTTAGCGAGAACAGTCGAAAGGGTAATGAGTACCAGATTAATGAGGTTTCACTCGCAGAGCACTTTACTAAAGAAAATACCACTTTACCTAGTAAAGCACTTCCCTTAGTAAAGGGCAGCACTTTACCTAGTGAAGCGATAGCCACTTTACCTAGTAAAGACACAATAGAATTAATTTATAGAACTCTATCTATAGAATTATTAATTAAATCGCTTCGCTCTAAAAAACCTTTGAAAGCCAATTTTTACAGTTACCCAATCTTTGTAAAACAGCAAAAAGCAAAAGCCGAGGCTGAGCGTAAAGACAAGGCTCGTAAATTATCTTATGACGAAGTTATTAAATTAACTGCAACAAGCTTTGCACAACTCTGTGATTTCTCTCTTTGGGAGCAATACGTTTCTAGTCGATCAATGACAGCAAAAACCAAGCTAACCAAAAATGCCCTAAACACGATCTACAAAGATTTCCAGAAATGGGGTTATGACGGCAGCAATCAATCTTTGAAAACTTCCATCACTGGAAACTACCAAGGCTTATTTGAACCAAAGCAAACCAATCAAGCCAAGCCAAAACAACAACGTGATGACGCATGGGCTAATTACTACGCAAAACGAAATCAGCAGCAGCCGAACAACATCATTGATGTGATCGAGGTGCAGCATGACTAATTTCTTTTTTGGCCCACAGCAAGCACAGCAACTTATTGACACCATGCGCGTCATTCACGGCAACCTGTTTACACATCAAATGGGTAACGTGTCACCTGAGCAGGTCGAAACTATCATCACAGGTGCAATGGTTGGCGTGTCTGAGGCTCAATTTCACTTTGGACTAGCCCAACTAAGCACACAAGCTTACTGCCCATCTATAGCGCAATTTAGAGCGTTATGTGTATCTGGTTCGTGGTGGTCAGTTGATGAAGCATGGGCGCGTGCATGTGAATACACCAAAGACCGCAACAAGAACAAGATCACCACACTGGCGAAATACGCGCTGGAGCAAGTGGAGCACTTGATCACGATGGGCCAGATGCGTGAGGCACAAAGCCAATTCAAGGGTGTTTATAACGCCAATCTACTCAAGGCACAGGTTAGCGGAAAATCACAGGAGTTCTACAAAGCACCTTTGCAGATCGGAACGAAGCAAATCGCTGAGGAAAAAACCACGGCACAAAAAGTAGGATTAAACGAAGAACAGCAGTTGATTTTGACTATGGCTAACCGATTGCGTGAGCAGGGTATGACACCAAAAGAGGCGTTTGTTCAAGCACAAATTGCAATTCGTGGCGAGGTTAAGAAAGCAAACAAGTTTGAGCATGCTGAACACGACTTGGAAATGAAAGCTGATTCTGATTATTGGCCTGACCCGTTTGATGATTTTGAAAAATACAAAGCGGCTTTGCAGGCTGAGCAAAAACCATTGCCGAATGCGGTGCGTTTTTTGAGTGAAAAAGGCGGTGCAGCATGACCAAACTTGAATACTTATCACAGTTCAGTAATGCGGTGCTCAGTCCCGAATTGAACACATGCGAGATTCCATTGCCAAGACACGGCTCAGGATGGGCCTCAATCTTTGATTACAACAACAGCGACTTAAAAGATTGGGAGATTGAATTTCGCCAAGATTGGTGCAAACAGCAAATTGAATTGATCGGTGAGTTTGGTGCGGTGTTAGGGGGTGGGGTGTGAAGATTCTAATCGCATGCGAGAAGTCCGGCACTGTCCGCGATGCATTCATCAAGCTTGGCCATGATGCAATCTCATGTGACATGCAGCCAAGTGATTCTGACTTTGGGCCACATTACCAGGGTGATGTACGCGACCTCCTGGATTATCCGTTTGACATGATGATTGCACACCCGCCATGCACACACATTGCTGTGAGCGGTGCTGCCTGGTTCAAGGATAAAGTTTTAGATGGACGCCAACATGCAGCAGTTAGCTTTTTCATGATGTTGGCTAAAAGCAATATTCCGCGGATTGCTATTGAAAACCCTGTCTGCATTATGTCGAGCGTGTGGCGTAAACCCGACCAAATCATTCAGCCTTGGCAGTTTGGGGATGAGGCTCAAAAAACAACATGTCTTTGGTTGAAGGGGCTGCCATCGCTCAAACCAACAAATATTGTTGATAAAGGGGAGATGGTTGAGTTTGCAAGCGGCAAGCGCATGGCTAAATGGTATGCGGATGCTCGAGGCAGTGCGGATAGATCAAATATACGCTCAAAAACTTTCCAGGGGATTGCTGATGCTATGGCTATGCAGTGGGGTGGTGATGTGCGCCAAGGTGAGCAAGATGATTTGTTTGGGAGTGCATCATGAAAGACCAACACGACGACAAAACTCAAGATTGGCTTGAAGTGACCATGCCTCTTGAAGTTGCACAGGCGGCACTGGCTGCGATGAAAAAAGTATTCATGGATTGGGATGTGCTGAATGAAGCGCCACCAGAGTTTTTAAAGCACATGCAGGATTTGGCGTATTACGTGGAGGGTGGGAAATGACAGGTTCAAGATCGGAATATTTAGCACTCTCAAAAGCAGAAGCTGGGGCGTATACACCTGTATCTGTATTGATTGCAAAAAAGGCTGAAAGCAAAGCACTTGAAGATGATGTCGAGGCATGGCTTGAGAAAAATAAAATCACAGAATTGCCGATGGGGTTCACTCATTTTAAGGATGGAATAATCCCATCGGTGAAAGGCCGAATGCCAGGTGTAGAAACTGAGTCTGAGCGATTGGAGAAAGAGCGCAAGATTGCAGAGGCAAATGCTGCGATTAAAGCTCAAAAAGAGGCAGACAAGGCTCGCAGATTGGCAGAGATCAAGAAGTCTAAGCAAAACATGCTCGAAAAGGCTAAAAAACAGCGATTACAGGAACGATTGAAGAAAAAAGCTATCGCAGATGCGGAAAGGAAAAAAGCGCAGGCAGAGCGCAAACTAGAGGTAATTAAGAAAAAGACAAGTTTAAAGCTTGTCACTTTCGCGCCAATCGAGCCAAACGTATTAAGAAAGCGTGTGGTGGGAATGCTTCGTAAAACTGCGCTCTCGACTGGTGAAAAGAGTTTTGATGCACCTTGCCAATATCACGGTATGACTCGCTTTAGATTGAATGGCAATAACAGCGCCTACTGTACCGATTGTCATGCGGAAAGAAACAAGGCCGCAGTTGCAAACAATGAGCTGCTGGAGCTTCGCAAGAAAAACATCAATGCAAGATTGGAAGCGCTTAAAAATGGTGAAAGTGAGTTTTTGGGATATTGCCGACATCATGGGCACACCAAATACAAGATTTATGATTCTCAGCAGCGCGGCTATTGCTTGGCTTGTTTAGATGAGCGCAGCTTAAACAAAGAGAAAAAAGAGGTGTCGCCTCTTAAACTCGAAAGGCTTGCAGCCACACGTCAAGCAAGAGAGCAAGGGCTCAAAGAGTTTGTATTTACCTTTGAAAAACACGGTGAAACGATTTTTAAATTGCGACCAACAACAGGTGCTGACTGCACTGCTTGTAAGCGTGAGCGTGAACGGAATCGCATGCATGGGAAAAACCCATCTCGCATGGAAGCATTTAAGAAAAGAGAGGAGCGCAACAGAGCTGCAATTAAAGCCTTAAAACAAGGGGAAACTCGATTTACAGCATTATGCGAAAAGCATGGTGAAACTGAATTTTATATTGGTGTGAATGGTGAGAGTCACCGATGCGCCAAATGTAAATATGAAAACACCTTGCGAAGTGCTGAAAAGAATCGGGAGCGATATTTAAGCCATCCAAATACTAAGTTCTTAACCAATCTTGTTAATTCGCTTGGTCGAGGTGGGCAGGTGAGAGTAGCTGAGTATTTAGGGGTGTCACGCTCACCAATACATCACTGGTTAAACGGCAGGGCACTTATCCCTGATCAACATATTGAGAAGTTGAAAAAGTTTACTGGAGGGTTGGCAGCATGAAAAAGCGCAATAAGAAATATAACCCAAACAAATTGGTCAATCTGTATCGAAATGAATTGGCTAAAACTTATGAGCTTTGGTCATCGTTTGATGATGTTGAGCTGACCGAAGCATCAAACAGATTGAAAGCGGCTGGCCTGTCACAAAAACAAAGTATCGAGGGTATGTATGAGTATTTCGATGGCGATCTTGTTGTGCCAATTTTTTGGGATTTGATGGTGGACGACACTGCGTTTTTTGTGGGTATGGATTCTTACTATTACCACAAGGACGACCCAACAGACATTCAAACGTCAGCAGTGCAGTTTGATGTGCCTGCTATGACTTACGACCAATTCAAGCTTGGGGGTAGCGATAAAAAAGTGGTGGATGAGCATGGATTCAAACGCAGATGGAAAGGCTTAGAGAAAGAAACTGATGATGTGCATAAGCCATTTTTAGATAAGGGTTACAAGCTGTTTAAGTGCATGTGCTACATGAAAGCAGATGTGAAATTTAAAGATTTTCAGTCTTACAACAAGTTTAAAGCAGAGCGTGTGAATCGCGGAATGCGCAGGAAATATCGTTTACAGGAGTTGGCGGCATGACTGGATTTAAAGAATTAAGAGATCAGATCAATCGAACGACTGACTTGCAAGAAAAAGAACTGCTGCTAGAGCAACTTGAAGCGATGCATCAAGCAGCAGATGAAGAAAGCAAGTTGCATGAAGATTTGATACGTGGGGAATGGAGAGTTTGGTATGAGTAAGCAGGGTCAAAAGTTTGACAAAAACAAGCCAAGAATGTCGCTGCTTCCAAAAGGCGCTCTAAACGCTGTAATTCGAGTTTTAGAGTTTGGGGCTACAAAGTATCAAGTAGACAACTGGAAGCGCGTTCCTGACGCTAAGGTGCGATATTACGACGCAATGCAACGTCATATTGACGCTTGGTGGCATGGTGAGCAAAAAGACCCTGAAACAGGAGAGCATCATTTAGCTCATGCAATTTGCTGCGGGATGTTCCTGTGGTGGTTTGATGAAGAAGCCCAGCGAGGTGCCAATGACTAAATACAACAACAAGAAGGTGGTGCTTAACGGCATCACTTTCGATAGTCAGAAAGAAGCGAGACGTTATCGGGATTTGTCATTGTTGGAGCGTGCAGGAGAAATCAAGAATCTGGAACTGCAAAAAGCATTCATTTTGGCTGAGTCGGTCAAGTTTGAAAACGAGCCAAGACGCAAGCTAGCAATCAAGTATGTCGCAGATTTTGTTTATCAGGAAAAAGGGCAACTGGTCGTTGAGGATGTCAAAAGCAAGATGACGCGGAGCTTGCCAGTTTACCGCTTGAAAAAACACTTGATGAAGTCAGTACACGGTTTAGAGATTAGAGAAATTTAGGGGAATAGGGATGAATGCAGTAACGGAAAAAATGACAAATTTGGAGTGGCTTACTCAGATCGGCCTTAAAGCGATTGAATACACCGAAGATCCGAAAGGCACTGGTGAGAAGGGTCCATCATGGGAAGACCGTTGCGGTGCCATTGCTTCAATCGAATGCCCAGCATGTAAAGCATACTGTGAATTATTGGTGTGGGGTGATTATCGGGATAATACAGAGGCGTTTAAGATTCTGTGCAGCTACATTGCCAAAATTCTACATTATGCAGCAGAGGAAAAGGTGCAGCGCCAAAAGTTCAACCTTGAGGCATTTTGTCTGAAATTGGCAAAAATGGCGGTATTTTATAACTTGCGACCACGACTTAAAGGTGAGCGTACAGCACAAGGTCAGCTTAATTTTTTTGGGATTACGGAGGTTAATGCTGATACTTACGGAAAGCGATACAAGTACCTAAGCTATATGGCTGAAAATATCCTTGAAGGATTCATGGAAGAAATTGATTTTTATGTAGATGAGTACAGAAAGGAATTGACACGTAGCCGTCGCTAAGCTATATTTTTTGTATAGTGGCAAAACTATACGCAAGCCACTTGAAAGCAAATGACGATCAGGAGAGACTGATAGTAAAGGCTCACAGAAATGTGGGCTTTTTCTTTTCTTATTGGTGGTACCTATGACAGACAAAGTACAGGCAAAACACGACTTAGAATTTTGCAGTGCTGAGCTGTCGAAATATCAGAATCTGAGTCGCACTGGTTTGACGCGAAATGAGATGCTGGCAATTGATGGAATCATGATTAAGCTGAAAGAGCGGATTAAGAATTTGCGTGAAGCATTGTATGCGTGATCCAAAACGACTCGCTGAAATTAGAAAGCTGCCGTGTGTGCGTTGTGGTAATCCAGATAGTCAGGCTGCGCATTCCAATTCAGCAAAGCATGGCAAGGGTAGGTCAATCAAAGCTAGTGACGATTTCACGGTGCCACTCTGCCATTCATGCCATTTCCAGTTTGATACTTTCCAGTTGGGTAATCGGGCAGAGAGTGAAGCAATGTTTGATCAGTGGTTGGTGAGAGTGGATCGGATGTTGAATCAAACAGATAAAGAGATTTTTTAACTGAGCCATGGGGCTCTTTTTTTGTGAGAAGAAAATGAGTAATAAAGAACTACAACCACATGAACAGCGCGTAGTTGAAGAAAAAGATCAACTCAAAGAACGACTTGATAAGTTGCGTGATTTTCTGCAAAAAGGGCAGCCAACTTTCATTGATGATAAGAATTGGGCTTTGTTAAACGAGCAGCATGATGCAATGAATTGGTATTACACATTGCTTGTTAGTCGGATTGAATTGTTTTAAATAATTTATTGGAGCAGGAAATGCAAAAAGCCGTGTTTCCTATCCAGAGTCATGCTGACATCACCAAAGCCATTAACTTCATGCATACCAATTACAATCAGGCGATTAATGATGGAAAGCCTTTAGTTGTTCGGATTGATCAAAAAGAAGATGACCGGAGTAAAGCGCAGAATCGTTTATTGCATATGTGGTTTGGTCAATTGGCCAAGCATACAGGTGATGAGCCTGAAACAATTAAGTACGAGATGAAGAAGAAATTCTTAGCTCGTATGTGTGTTAGGGATAGTGAGGCGGCAGCGGAAGCTTACGAGGCTGTGATGGGTTATCGTGATGTGTTGCGATTGCTTGATGGGCAAGAGAAGCTTACTCACACAGCTAAATACAATCGCGTGGTTAAGATGTTTATTCAAGATCATGTGAAGTCTAGCAAGCTTAATAAAAAACAATTCACTGAGTTTTGCGACAAGGTTCATGCGTTCGCTAGTGTGACGCTTGGTGTGTATTTAACTGTACCTGATGATTTGATGTATTTGAGGGAATAACTATGGCATGTGAAGGTTGTGAACAACGCAGACAGAAACTAAAGGCAATGTATGACAACTCAAAAGAATCCATCACAAAAGCAATTGCTCGACTTACTAACCGAGATCGTAAAACAGAACAATCAAGTGCTGCAGCAGAACAGTCAGTTGATTCAGATAGTGGTGACACAGAGCAGTCAGATACAGGAGCTGTTACTCCAGTTAAATCCCGACGAGGACGAGCCAAGTCGGCATGAGTACCTTGATTCATGAAACTCCCAAGACTCCAAACCAAATTGCAGGCAATGACGCCGAAGACACCGAGACGTGAAGTGGTCCAGACAGGGTTTCGCAATCAATTCCAGAAACTTTATAACCATGACTGGAGAAAGGCCAGAGCAAGGTTCCTTCAGGCTAATCCGTTATGTACGTATTGTGAGAACAGATTTGGTCGAGTAACTGAAGCAACTGTGGTCGATCATATTATCCCGCATAAGGGAGATAAAACACTGTTCTGGGATGAGAAGAATTGGCAGCCGTTATGCAAATACTGCCATGATTCAATTAAGGCAAAAGAAGAAATAAAACAAGGATATATGTAGTATTGTGGTATAATTATTAAACAAAACAAAGCCCTAAAAGACTGCAATCTTAAAGGGCTTTTGATCACATTGTTATATGAGGTAACAACATGACTGCTGACAATTCTGCATTTTTTTCTAGCGATAGTAAACCTTTCGCTTTATGTTTGGTTTGCAATAATCTATTCACACCCAAGAGATCAAGCTCCACTTGCTGCTCTACTCCATGCAGAGATAAATACAAGTATCAACTAAATAAAGTTGAGACTGTTAAACAGTGCATTCAATGCGGCAATAGCTTTGTTAGAAAGCAGGGCCAATCAAAGTTCTGCTCATCATTATGCAGAAATGAACACATAGCATCGCAAGGTAAGATTGCTCGAGAGTCATTTACATCTATAGCAGAGGCACACATTAGAGTTTCTTTTTGTGTGGTTTGCGGTGGATTCTGTGAAGCACCATATCAAGGCCCTATTAGAAAGTTTTGCTCTAAGAGTTGTGAGAACAAGCTTGAGAGAACCACACCTCGATATCGAGCTAAAAGAGCAAGGCGTGATGCTTTAAAAAGGAATGCTTTGTCTGTTGAATCAGTAGACCCAATAGCTATCTTAAACAGGGATAGTTGGCGTTGTTATTTGTGTGGTGTGCATACACCGAAAGAGTTGCGTGGGACCTATGAGAGTAATGCGCCAGAGGTTGATCATGTTGTGCCACTAAGCAAGGGTGGTCTTCATGTTGAATCAAATCTTCGTTGCGCGTGTAGAAGTTGTAATAGATTAAAAAGCGATAAAATTTACCAGTTAATCTAGCAATACCTGGGGGGATATGTTTTGTTTGAGAGAAATGAAAACTCTAGACCACGCGCCCTCTCACTTATAAAAAAATTTCCCATTTCAGCAAAAGTTAAAGCGAAAAGTTAAAGGTTAACCAATGGCACTAAGCGAAAAAATGAAAAAGTTTGCTCAGGCCGTTGTTGACGGCTTAAGCAACAAAGAAGCTGCAATTTCAGCAGGTTATGCAGAAAAGACAGCATCCCAACAAGGCTCTAAATTAAGAAAAGACCCTGAAATTATTGTCCATATTGAAAAGTTAAAGGCCGACAAAGAGGGTCGAAGTTTAACTTCTGAAAAACCGAAAGTTAAATCAGTCAGCACTCATGAAGATGACAACCCTTTGGATGATGAGGATTATGCAAAAGATGATCCGCTGCAATTCCTGATTGATGTCATGAATAAAAGTGACGATATGTTCTTGCGATTTAATGCCGCAAAAGCTGCTTTGCCTTATGTACATGGCAAGGTTGCCGAGAAAGGCAAGAAAGAAACCAAAGAAGATGCAGCCAAGGCTGCAACAAAGTCAGGCAAGTTTGGCACTTTGAATAACCAATTGCCTAGTTGAGGTAGTTATGATTACAAAACCAAAAGGTGCAACGCATCTTGCAAAAACAATGTTTGGCTGGGCGTATGCTAAGAATAAAAGTAGGAAGTGGCACGTTCACGTAAATGGCGTATGGAAGGAAGCTTATAGCCAAAATATCGAAGTAAAACCAATTTAAGCCACTCAAGGTGGAAAGTTTGGAACATTGGGTTCACAGTTGAGGAGCTAATCATGCCTTTTAATATGCCGTTTAATCCTGAAGACTTGATAAGTGAATTATCAGACAAATACTTTGCAATGACACCGCAAGGGAGACAGCAATTTTTGTTTGGTGAGTTTAAGACAAAACAAGAAAGTCAGCCAATTTGGATTGGTATTGATTACTCTGAAAAGAGAGACCAAACGATTAAGTTTAAAAATACAGGATTTTCAATAGAAGTAATTTAAGCCACCTTCGGGTGGTTTTTTAATGCGCCAGTTTTGGGTGAATCCGTAGGCGATACGGCAAGTATGCACAATGGCTAGCGAGGCGAGGTGAATGCGCATGAGCTATCAGGTTTGAGCTGAGTACCGTAAGAAAACTCACACATTGTGCTGAATTTCACAAGCAAGGGTTCGCAACTTGCCATCCAAGTTTAATAGGTAATTTATGTCAGCAATGCTCCCAACCTGGACAACAGCGTGCCCAGATTGGGCGTTACGCATTGTCAATAAAGAATCCATGATGCCGTGTGAGCCGCTTTTTCCAGAAGTGGCCGATGTAGCAGAGCGGATCTTTAAAGAATTAATTCTGGTGGATGTGATGGGTAGCCCGAAAATGGGTGAAGTCACATTGCCATGGGTGATTGAATTTGTACGCGCCATCTTTGGTGCCTACGATCCAGAACAGAAGAAGCGTTTAATCCGTGAATTCTTCCTGCTGATCTCCAAGAAAAACACCAAGTCAACGATTGCAGCTGGAATCATGATGGTGGCCTTGATCTTAAATGATCGTATGTCGGCTGAGCTCATCATTCTGGCACCAACAAAAGAAGTTGCAGACAACTCATTTAACCCAATCCGGGACTTTATTAAGGCAGATCCTGAGCTTCAGGAAATGTTCAATATCTCTGAGCACACCAAAACAGTCACTCACTTAGGTACGAATACAACCTTAAAAGTGATTGCTGCGGAAAGTAATGCTGCTGCAGGTAAAAAGGCTTCAATCATCCTAATTGACGAAGTTTGGTTGTTTGGGAAGCGCTCAAACGCTGAATCGATGTTTCGAGAGGCAAAAGGTGGTCTGGCATCACGGCCCGAAGGTTGTGTGATTTATCTGTCTACCATGTCAGATGAAACGCCATGCGGTGTGTTCAAGCAATTGCTAGATTATGCGCGTGATATTCGGGACGGTGTAAAGGTCAATCCTCAGTTCTTGCCGCTGATTTACGAGTTTCCTGAGTGGATGCTTGAGGCAGGTGAGCACTTAAAACCTGAAAACTTCTATGTCACCAATCCAAACTTGGGCGCATCGGTTGATCTTGATTACCTGATTAACGAGTTTGAGAAGGTCAAGGATGCTGGCGAAGAATCGCTGCGTGACTTTTTAGCAAAGCATTTAAATGTACCAATTGGCCTAAACCTCCGTGCCAACCGCTGGGCTGGTGCTGAATACTGGCTACAACAATCTAAACAATTCACATTGGATAAATTGATTGAGCAATCTGACGTTATCACTAACGGTATAGATGGTGGTGGTCTTGATGACTTGCTCGGCTTCGCTGTACTTGGTCGTCATGCGAAAAGCCGTAAATGGTGGCTCTGGAATCATGCTTGGTGCAATAAAACTGCAGTTGAGCGACGCAAAGAGAATGCGCCAAAGTACGCTGATTATGAAAAGGAAGGCAGTCTAACGATTGTTGAGCGTATCGGTGATGATATTGACCAATTGGCAGCAATTGCGAAGAAGTGCTTCGACTCTGGCAAACTCGATAAGATTGGCTTGGATCCACTTGGTCTAGGCGGTCTGCTTGATGGTTTGCTTGATGCTGGTATTCCAGAAGATAAGCTTATTGCAGTACCTCAAGGCTTTAAGTTGATGGGCTATATCCTCACTACAGAACGAAAACTAGCTGAAGGAAATCTTTACCATACGGGCCAAGGCTTAATGACCTGGTGTGTTGGGAATGCGCGTGCCGTCGTGAAGGGTAACGGCATGATGATCAGCAAACAGGAATCGGGTGTTGGGAAGATTGACCCATTGATTGCGACATTTAACGCGGTGGCACTTATGAGTCTGGCACCGGAAGTTAAAAAATATGACATTGACGGATATTTAGAGGACATCGTGATAGCATGAGCGACTTACAAGACACGGGATTTTGGTCTCGCTTCTGGTCACGATTGACTGGAAAAACTCAATTAAAGAAAGGGGATACATCATACCCGGTTGACAGCTATCTGTCTGCGGGCGGTGCGGTAGTCAACCCTGAGACAGCATTAAAGCTTTCTGCAGTATGGGCATGCGTAAAGTTGCGAGCTGAAACAATCTCAACCTTACCTCTACATCTGTACGATTCGGAAAAAAAGATTGCCAAAGACCACGAATTATATCGAATTCTGCATGATTCACCCAACGCAGACATGTGTGCGAGTGAGTTTTGGCAGATTCAGTCAGCGTGCTTGGATTTATGGGGTAATGCGTACAGCTATATTTCTCGCCGCAATAATCGCAGTGTTATCTCACTTGAGCCATTATTTCCTAGCGAAATGGTTAAAAAGCGCCTGAAAGACGGAAGCTTTGAATATCACTACACTGAAAACGGCAAAGTTAAAATCTATACCGACGATGAGATTCTGCATTTCAAAGGCTTTACCTTGGATGGATATGTGGGGTTATCGGCGATTCAATTCTTTGCTCAGACGATTGGCATGCAGTTTGATGCTAATAATCAGGCGCAGGACTGGTTCAAAAATGGTTTGAAGGTCGGTGGTTTTCTTGAGAGTGGAGAAGCAACACTTACCAAAGAGCAGCGCCATTCTTTACGTGAAAGCCTATCCATGTTCAGTCGGCCTGAGAACGCTGGCAAATATATGGTGCTTGAAGCAGGCATGAAAGTCGCCAGTGCTTCAAATATCCGAATCAATCCGGTTGATGCGCAACTGCTAGAAAGTCGTTATTTTGGTATTGAGGAAATCTGCCGTGCTTTTGGTGTGCCACCTCAGTTAATCGGCCACACAAACAAAGCCAGCTCATGGGCATCAAGCTTAGAGCAAACCAATCAGGGCTTTCTTACTTACTCATTAAACCCACAACTGGTTCGATATGAGCAAACAATCGCTCGGAAGTTGTTGCCACCACACGAGAAGTATCTTTATCGCCCTAAATTTGCGGTTGATGGGTTGCTACGTGCCAACAATACAGCAAGAGCTGACTTCTACGTGAAGATGACTCAGAACGGCTTATATACCCGCAATGAAGTGCGAGAGCTTGAGGATATGCCAAGAGCTGACGACCCAACCGCAGACAAGTTAATGGTTCAGATGCAAATGGTTCCATTGGGCGCCGATAAAGGTGAAACAAATGAATAGAAAAAGTTTTAATTTAGAGATAAAAGCCGTCCAAGAGGACGGTTTTTTTTCGGGCTATGGTGCGGTTTTTGGGAACTTAGACTGGTACAACGACATTATTTTGCCGGGTGCATTTAAGAATACTTTGGCCAAGTGGTCTGACAAGGGGAAATTCCCGCCAGTGCTCTGGAACCACAGCACCAATGAGCCTATCGGGGTTTATACCAAGCTGATTGAAGATGAAAAAGGATTGTATGTCGAAGGTAAATTGCTGGTTGATGATGTTCCAAAAGCAAAGTCTACACATGCCCTCTTGAAAGCTGGTGCGATTGACGGTTTAAGCATTGGCTACCGCACAGTTAAATCCAGCTACAACGAAAACACAGATATTCGTGAGTTGATTGAGTTGGATTTGGGTGAAATCTCAATTGTCACCACGCCAGCCAATGAGAAAAGCACAGTTATTTCTGTGAAATCCAAATTAGAAGAAGGCGAATTACCATCTTTACCAGAATTCGAAAAGTTCCTGAGAGAGTCAGGCTTTTCAAAAACGCAAGCCACTGCAATCGCTGGCAAGGGTCTGCGCCATCTTTTGAGCGAGTCTGAAGATGAAAAACTACAAGCGAAATCTATCTCTACCGCATTAAATATTTTAAGAGGAAGTCAGAATGACTGATCAAAATTTAGAACAACTCGCTCAAGAGTTTAAAAAACAAGTCGATGAAGTTAAAGGTATTGCTGAAGACTTCAAAGGCAAGCGTGAGCATGGCGACAAAATTGCCGAAGGCGCAAAGCAGACTGCGGATGAAGCAATCACTAAATTAAACGAGCTTAAAGCCCGTATTGATGAAGTTGAGCAAAAAGCTGCACGTCGCCCACATGAAGGTGACGATGAGGTCAAATCTCTTGGCCGTCAATTTGTAGATTCTGATCAGTTTAAATCACTGGTTGGTTCGGCTGGACAGCGCGGCAAAGCAAACCTTGAAATTAAAGCCACCATTACTTCAGCAACCACGGATGCCGCAGGTTCGGCTGGTGATCTAGTACAAGCCACACGCATTCCAGGCATTATTGCTCCACAGGATCGTAAGCTTACGATTCGTGACCTGTTAATGCAGGGTCGCATGGATGGTAATGCTCTTGAATTTGTTCAAGAAACTGGCTTCACAAACAACGCTGGAATGGTTGCTGAGGGTGCGAAAAAACCTGAATCAGATATCAAATTCGATCTTAAATCAACTACCGCAAAAGTTATTGCTCATTACATGAAGGCATCACGCCAAATCTTGGATGACGCATCGCAATTGCAGTCTTATATCGATGGTCGCTTACGCTATGGCTTGGCTTTCAAAGAAGAACAGCAAATTTTAAATGGTGATGGTACTGGTCAAAACTTGTTAGGTATTATTCCGCAAGCATCTGCCTATGTTCGCCCTACAGGTGTAACCACTACAGCAGAAAGCAAGCTTGATACTCTGCGCTTCGCAATGCTTCAAGCAATTCTCGCAGAATATCCTGCAAGTGGTCATGTATTGAACCCGATTGATTGGGCAGCAATTGAAACGCTGAAAGACACATCTGGTCAGTACATCATAGGCAACCCACAAGGCAACCTAAACCCAACTCTGTGGGGTCTCCCAGTTGCAGAAACACAGGCGATTGCTGCGGGTAAATTCCTGACTGGTGCTTTCTCAATGGGTGCTCAAATCTTTGATCGCTGGGCTTCACGTGTTGAAGTGGCAACCGAGAACGAAGACGACTTTGTTAAAAACTTGGTGACCATTCTTGCGGAAGAGCGTCTAGCGTTGGCGGTTTATCGTCCAGAAGCGTTTATCTATGGTGATATTACCCCAGCAGTTGCTGGCGGTTAATGTCAAATCTAATAAGGGCCAAAATGCTGGCCCTTATTTATTAGGAGATAGTCATGACTGAATACGATGTTAAGCGCGAGCACTATGGGGATAAGTATTACCAGACTGGTGATAAGCGCACAGCAAATCCAGCGGATGTGAAACACTTAGTTGATAAGGGTGTTTTAGTTGAATCCGTAGAAGAGCCAAAACCCAAAACAACCAAAACCACAGCAAAACAGGCCAAACCAGAATGATTGATCTCGCAAAAGCTAAGTTGCATTGTCGTGTGGATCATGATGATGAAGATACTTTGATACAGGCATATATCGATGCTGCCAATGAGCAAATCCAAGCACATTTAGACCGCAAAGTTATCGCAACCGAGGCTGAGCGAGTAAACGAAAATGATCTGGTTGATAACAGAGCCTTAGATGCTGCACGGCTTCTCTTTGTGGCACATCTTTATGCCAATCGGGAAGCCACCACTCAGGCAACAATTGAATTGCCTTTAGGGTACTGGTCGCTAATTCAGCCTTACCGGAATATGGGGGTGTGATATGTCCCAACGTGCAGGCGAACTATGCCACCGTGTTACGGTTCAGCATAAAACCACGACCTATGATGAATACAACTATGAAACCGAAGCTTGGACTGAATTTAAAAAGCTTTGGGGAAAGTTGGATTTCTTATCTGTCAAAGACTCCATTAATGCCAAAGCCGCAGGATCAGAAACGACAGCTCGATTAAAACTGCGCAAGCGTGATGATATCGATTCAAGCATGCGCATTTTATTTGATGGTCAGACTTTCCAGATCGTGTCACCACCTAAACCCGACAATGAAAACGGTCGAATTTATATGACACTGGAGTTGTCGCTAGTGGAGTAAGCCATGTCAGTAGAATTCAATATTGAAGGCTTGGATGAAGTTCAGGAAAAGCTTAAAAGACTTGGTAATCCTCGCTTGATGAAGAATGCTGCTCGGCGCTCTGCTCGTAAAGCTATGGCAATTGTACGTGATGCGGCTCGATCAGGCGCAAAAGCAATAGATGACCCACAAACAAGCGAAAAGATTTGGAAAAATATTGCCATTGCCGCAGGTAAAACACGAAACCCAAATGAAGTGGTGATGCGTGTCGGTGTGCGAGGTGGTGCGTCATTCTCAAATCCAAATCCACCTAAAACAAGTGGTGGGGATACGCGGCACTGGCGTTGGATAGAGTTCGGGGCTTCACATTTTCCACCAACGCCTTTTATGCGCCCAGCCTTACAAAACAACGTCCAAGCCGTAACAAATAGCTTTGCTGAAAACTTCAATAAAGAAATCGACAAGGAACTCGCAAAATTATGAATATTTTACCTGTAGTTCCGACACTAAAATTGGCTTCAGCAGTCACAGCATTGCTCGGCACTAATCCCTTGAGGGTATTTGAGGATATTGCACCACATAAAACGCCATATCCCTATGCGGTCTGGTCAGTAGTCACAGCAAACCCTGAAAACCATCTGGATTGTCCGGCTAACCTTGATCATGTGTCATTCCAGATTGTGGTTTACGACACCCAGCAGAAAAGAGCATCGGATATTCGAGAAGCAATTCGTAAGGCTTTAGAGCCACACTGTTATGTCACCAACATTCACCCAAACCATTTTGAGCGCATTGCTGATACCAATATTTTCGGACGCGGCTTTGATGCGAATTGGTTTTTGGATCGATAAACAAATTTATTTTTTACATAGCACCTAAACAGGTGCTTTTTTATGCCTAAAATTGAGGAGTAGCTACTCATGGCGAAGAAAGGTGTTTTATCTCAGGGTACGCAAGTATGGATTTTACATGGCGATACTCCAACACTAACAAAGATGGATTGTATTAAAGCTCTAGTGCTTGGCGATGACAGTACCACTGAAATCAATACAACTTGTCTAGAAGAAGAAACCACAGCAACTTCGGATTGGGGTTTGACCACACCAGGTGAGGGTTCAATTCAGATTGATACTGATCCTAAAAACGCAACTCACATGACCTTACTGCAGCTTGCGGCTGAGCGTGCAGAAGTGGGTATTTATGTGGGTTGGTCTGATGGTAATGTGCCACCGACCGTTAGTGGCAGTACCGTAACTCTGCCAACAGATCGAACATGGTCGTCTTTCCGTGCAATTCTGCGTAAAGGCTCACCAGTATTTGATGCTGACGCTCTAGTAAACCATACAGTGCCAATGAAGCGTCAAACTGAAGTGACTGATGAATTTAAGGTGGTGACTCCGTGAAGTTAAATGAAATCATTCAAGGCTCACTTGTAAGTGAAATCCATAACAAGACTGTTGAATTTAAGCATTTCGGCAAAAAAGAAACTGTCGAAATCTCTATTAAACAATTGCCTTATGCTGTGACAGAGCCACTATTTACTCGCTTGAATAAAGGGGAAGATGTGGTTGCTGAATGGATTTCTGCTGCTTTGGTTGATGAAAGCGGCAAGGCTTATTTAACCAAAAAACAAGTTGCTGCAAACTTTACTCAATCACTAGCTTCAGCAATTTTCAATGCGATTCTTGGTATTGAAAAAGCGCCTCTAGATGAAGAGGGAAAGTCAGACTAACACTGGATGATGAATTCTGGTGTGAACTGGTTTTGAATGGGGTTGGTGGCCGCACGATTACTGAAGCCAAGTTAAATATGACTAATGCTGAGGTTTCACAATGGGCTGCATTTAGAAATAAACGCGGCTCACTCTTCACAGGGCGTAGGATTGAGCAAAGCTTTGGCGGATGGATGGCGCATTACACTCGATTTAAAGTTAAAGAGGGCAGTGATGTTGATCCGCATGACTTTATGCCGCATGAAGAAGCGCCTGAATTGAATTTTGAAGAAGAGCGGATGTTAGCCATCAAGAAGAAATCAGCTTAGGTTGGTTTCTTTTCATCCTCACAATCAATGTCATTAATAGCCTTATCCATAGCTTCATCTATAACTTCGATTTGAACGCCTTCTTTATGTAGATTAGCCATTACATTGAAGAGCATTTTTTGCACGGTTTTTTCATAGTCTGCAATGCTTCCAGTGTCACGTTTAAAGCTTTCTTCAAGCCGAGATACGAGTTCAGATGTGATTGAACGGTTATTGGCGGAAGCTGCCTTTTCTATATCCTCTTTTAGCTTCGAAGGTATTCTGAAGTTTACTTGTGAATATTCTTGAGCCATAGCAGTTCAGTAAGGTGTGAAATTATTTTAATGATATATAGCAAAACGCTTTACTTCAATAAAGTATTTTGCTATAAATTAAAACGCTATAAAGCAAAACACTTTAAAAGGAGTGAAAATGACACGACATGACAAGCAGTTAAATGTCCGAATGGCTCATGAAAATATAGATGGGCTGAAAAAGGCAGCAGCAGAAAACCGTCGTTCTTTGACAGCACAGTTGAATACTATTGTTGAAGAATGGCTTAAACAAAACCAAAAGAGTGCGAAAGCATGAAATTAACAGGCACAAAAAAACCTTGCCATCCGCCAAGATTAAACAAGGTTATTTGCGCTAACAAAGGAATATTAACTATGTCCAATATAACCCATTTTTCCAAAGGTAAGCAAGTTCAGATCAGTGAACACCAATTATTGCGCTTACTTGAGTCAATTCGTACAGCAAAATTTAGATTTGCTGAGTTGCAAGCCTTGGCGGGTGTAATTGCCGAAAAGTCTAGCAAGCACTCAACAGCCGAAACCCTAGCACGTTTAGCATCTGGAATTGCAAACGACTCACAAGATGAATGCTTGGAGGAATTTGAATTCTTTAAAGAGTTTTCACCACAACTGGCGTCACTTTTTGCAGAGGAGTGTGCAGCATGAATGCAATTGTTCAAACCGAAAACCTTGTTCCTGTAATTGAGCATGAGATTGATGGAGAGTTGCAGCCATGTGTGGATGCTCGCACTTTGCATGGCTGGCTTAAAAATGGAGATCGTTTTGCCACTTGGATTAAAAGCCGAATCAAAACTTATGGTTTTGAAGAAAATATCGACTATGTTTTGATTTCGGTAAATTCCGAAATCAAAAAAGGGCGAGGTGGAAACCGAAGAAGCGTGGATTATTTTCTTACTCTTGATATGGCAAAAGAGCTTTCCATGGTTGAAAGCAATGATCAGGGTAAAATGGCTAGACGTTATTTTATCAATTGCGAGAAGACGCTTCGCCAGACCGCATTTGGTTTAATAAATCAGTTCAACAAAGCTGCTCTGGAGCTTGATAAATTTACTGAAATTGCATCCAACGCTGGACGAACATTAAGTCTGGTCGGAAAACAATACAAGCCACAGGCACTAGAGAGGCTAGAAGAGCTTAAAAGTAAGATTCAACCAATGTTGCCACTGGAAGACAGATAATAAGATAACCTCCTTCGGGAGGTTTCTTTTTGCTCGGTAAATTAGTATCTTGTGAGTACTTATAAGAGGGTATTCATATGAAAAAAGTACTATTTGCAGCGCTTGCATGTTTGGGTTTAGTTGGGTGCGTCAGCCCTACCAGTGATATGCTAAAAAATAACTTCACCACCATTTTACCTAATGATAATTCATTAAATGGATATTGGTCTGGCAACAATGGACCTTATCTGGTGACATTTAAATTCAATGGTGATGGAACCGGATTGATGTGCTCAAGTTATGGTGATTCGAATACCCTAGAAAAGCTTAAAATTGCTGATGGTGTGATGTATATGCAGAATGGATTAAAGCAAACCATTACGAAAAGCACCAGTAATGAACTTACACTGAAAGTTAATTATTTGGGCTCTGCTACTTTTAACTATAGACCTGATCCAAGATTAACCAATGCTTCACCTTATTGTGAAAAAAATCTATAGAAATATTTTAATGATTCTAGAGCGTCCGAAAGGGCGCTTTTTTATTGCCTGAGGAAAAGTTATGGCGGCAGCATCCCTTGGTCGGTTGACCCTAGATTTAGCAGTAAAACTTTCGTCATTTGAGCAAGGAATGACGCAAGCAGAGCGCAAAACCAAAGACACTACAGAGAAAATGGGTAAGGCTTTTGGTGGGTTTAAGTCCCAAGTTGCTGATGCTTTGGGTGGCACCCAGATCGGTTCAATTGTTGATTCGTTTAGCGCCAAAATTGGCTCACTAAAAGGCGGGGCGGTGGTCGCGGGCGCAGCCTTTGCAGGCATGGCTGTTGGCGGTATTGCGGTTGCATTTGGTGCTTTATCAAAATTAGCAATCGAGACTGCTAAGGCAGATGCGCAACTTTTAGTCTTGGCAAACCGAGCCAATACCAGTGCTGAAAACTTTCAGATTCTTCAGCACGCTGCATCTGGTTTGGGTGTAACGCAAGACCAACTTGGAAGCATCCTTGCTGATGTTCAGGAAAAGTTAGGTGAATTTAGTGCGACCAAGGGCGGTGGTGCTGCTGATTTCTTTGATGCATTAAAAAACAATACCAAAATGACTGATGACCAGATCAAGGCATTTGGTAAAACGCTACAAGGTAAGGATGGTGTGCAAGCCATTCAGATGCTGAATGATAAAATGGACGAGCTTGGTGTTACATCACAAGAACGTCGGTTTGTATTTGAAAGCTTGGCTTCAGACCTCGGCAACCTAGCCCCGCTATTTGCAGCAAATGGCGACCTTTTGAATAAGTACGGTGATGCGCTAAAAGAAGCTGGCGTAATCAAGTCAAAAGAAGCGCTGGAGCAGTCAAAACTACTGGCCGCACAGACTGAATCGGTGCGGATGCGCTTTGATGGGTTGAAAGGCCAGCTGGCAACTCAGATGATGCCAGCCTTAAACAGCCTTGTGAGTCATTTTATTGACAGCGCAACCAAGGGCGGTCAGTTTGGTGGGATTATTCAATCTGTTGGTGTAATTGCAAAAGGTGTTGGTGTTGTCATTATCGGGGTGGCAGCATCTATTGAGGTGATGATTAAAGTTATTGCTGGATTTATTGATCAGGCAAAAAATGTCGCAAAAACTGCAATGAATGTCTGGAATGCGGATGGTGTGGTCAACAAGGCAAAGGCTACATGGAGCGGATTGCAAGATGCTGGAACGATTGCGGTTGACACCTTTGTTAGTGGCGCAAGCGCGATTCAAAGCGCAATGGATGGTGTGGGCGGTATTCTTGATTCAGCAACCGCAAAAACAGACAAATTAACGGAAGCCAACCTTGCAATTGCAGAAGCAACAAAGCAATCCGCAACTGGACTAAAAACCAATACCAAAGAGGCTGATGAAAACGCCAAAGCCAAGGAGAAGGCTGCTAAAGCCACTGAAAAGCTGAACAATCAGCTTCAGGTGAACGCGCGAGTTCAAGCGAATGCAGCCAAATATAATTTTGCTGGAATTGAGGACCAATACCAGTTACCAAAAGGTCTTTTGTCAGCAATCAACATGCAGGAAAGTCGTGGTAATGCAAACGCCATAGGCCCCATGACCAAATACGGTCAGGCAAAAGGCGGATTCCAGTTCCTTGATGGAACTGCAAAGCGCTTTGGCCTTATTGGTAATGCTGTTTTTGATACAGGAAAATCAGCAGAAGCAGCAGCAAAATACTTCCAGTTCTTATATCAAAAATTTGGAAGTTGGGAAAAAGCAATTTCAGCCTATCATGCAGGTGAGGGTAATGTTGAGCGTGGCACTGGCTTAGGTCCAATCAATCGAGAATATGTAAAAAATGTTCTTAGTTATATGGATGCAGCCTTAAAAGGTGTAGGCACTACAGCAAGTGATGCTATTCAATATGTGGATGCGGTTTACAAGTCTCAGCAATCAATTGTTCTGAAATACTTGAATGAACAGGAGAGGATGGAACTTGAACATGCCGTTTCTATCCAAGAAATCAAAGACGCTTTTGCTGAAAATGATCCTAGCCGTGAGAAGTATTTAAAACTTCAGCAGCTCGCATATCAAAAGGATGTCGAGGAGTTTAAGAAAGCTCAGGATGCAAAAAAGCAAGCCGCATTCAGCGCAATAAACAATTCGATCAGCGATATGGTGGGTATTGGTGTAAATGCTAGAGCAAAAGCATCTCTAAGTTCCAGCCAGTATGACCAATGGAGCATTAATAACAACCAGCAAGATGGTTATTCACAGCTTGCTGATAGTCTTTATTCTGCTCGTGCAGCTATTGAAGATGATGAGTTTTTAAGTGAAACAGAAAAATATGCTCGACTCAATGATGCGTATAAAACCTATCTGGACGCTAAAAAAGCTCTAACGGAAGAGTATGCAAGCCAAGAGTGGGAGTTAGAGTTTCAGCAATACAACAACAAAATGAACTTGTATGGTGACATGCTATCTCAAGTCAGTTCGATTTGGGGCAACATGACCCAAATGGTCAAAGATAGTCAGGGTGAGCAGTCTGGCGCATTTAAGGCGATGTTTCTAGTCCAGCAAGCCATGGCCGCAGCTCAAGCAATTATTTACGCCAATGTTGCATCTGCGGCAGCATTAGCTCCGCCTCCTATCGGCTTGGGACCTGTTGCAGGTGTGCCACTCTCATCACTGATTAAAGTTAATGGATATATGAGTGCGGGTATTATTGCCGGTCAAACCATTGCAGGCATGGCCCACGACGGTATCGACAATATTCCGAAAGAAGGCACATGGCTTTTGGATAAAGGTGAACGTGTTGTTGATAGTCGGACGAATAGTGATTTGAAGGACTTCATTGCTAATCAAAACAGCAATGGCCCTCAAATTAATATCAATGTCCCACCAGGCTACACAGCTGAACAAAGTCGAGGCGCTGATGGTGCGGTGACGATTGATATTGTTGAGAAGCAAATTAAGCGGTCTTGGGGGAACCTAAGCAATCCTAACTCGTATGAATCTAAGCAGGTCCAGCGCAACACCACAGCGGGAGTTAAACGATAGTGAACAGTTTTGCATTATGCCCGTTACAAGCCGGGTATTCCTTTTCACCTGGCAACAACATGTTAGAGCAGCAACTTCTTGGCGGGTTCGCCCGTCAACGAAGAATGTTTGTAAATAACGTGCATGTGGTGAATGTGTCTGTACTACTTAAAACCAAAACTCATGCACAGTATTTCTGGGCATTTTGGCGATTGCATACGCTCAATCCAAAGCCATTTTTATGGCGACTGATTACAGATTCAGACGAAGCGCAAGACCACACCTGTCAGTTCGTCGCTGATTCTCTGTCAGTCGGTGAGCGTAGCGGTGTGACTTATTCAGTATCTTTTCAGGTGCGATGCAAGCCATTGAACAATGGTGATTTAGCATTTGATGAGAGCATTGTTGCGATTTGGGAGTCTGGCAGTCCGCTTGAGATGCTGAATTTGCTTGAGGAGTTAGTGAACGAAAGTTTACCAGATGCTTTGGGGGTTTTATGATTACAGTCGATGACATTAAAGACTTTCATCTGGATAGTGTAGCCAGCGTGGTTTTACTGGAAACACTAGAAATCAGTCATTCACTCTGGCCCAATCCGATTCGCCTTGTGACCAATCACCCAGATGGTGTGTCTGTCACACTAGAAAACGGCCAGTCAGCCACGTTTGAATTTATCCCGGTGATGATTCAGCGCGGCAATACTTCTGATGACCTAGATCAATCTCTGAAAATCACAGTGGGCGATTTGGGTGAAGTAGTGCCACCGTTGATTAAGCTGATTGAAGATGCATCGAGTGACGAAAAGCCACAGGTAATTTATCGCTCGTTTGCTTTTGATGCTGCATCAATGGTTTTAACCAAGCCAACACCGATTGAGTTGATTCGCGGTCTGCATGTGGCACAAATGAATCAAGATCACCAAGCCACCACCTTTGAAGCAGCAACGTCTGGGAAAAACAGTGTCAAGACAGGTCGGACCTATAACTTTAAGGACTACCCAGATTTGAGAGGGTTGATATGAAAAGTATTGATGCTTTGCTTGATCGGCAATATAACCCTAAAGAATACCATTGTGTTCACTTTCTGATTGAAGCAGCACAGTATCTCTTTGAAAAAGATTATTCGCCCAGCTTTATAGGTCTAACAGGTGATTTAAAGCAAAGCATCCAAACTTCGCGTGACACCACAATCAAAAACAAAAGGATCGAGAGACCTAAAGATGGCTGCATTGTCTTGATGACAAATCTTTTAAATAGCTCCCATGTGGGGCTTTTTTATTGTGGTCGGGTTTTACACCTATCTGAAATTGGTGTGCATTTTCAGGAACTTCGGTCTTTAGACCGTGCTTATTCAAGGTTTAGATTTTATGAAGCTTCGTATTTATCCCAATGAGCTTGATCCGACTGAATATAGTGAAAAAGAGTATGATTGCCTACTTAAAGACTGGCTAAATATTCGGGAAGAATACCCAGAAGCTCGACTTTATAAAGACAGCATTTGTGCCCAAAACGATGTAACGCCAAAAACCAAAGAAGAAGCGCTTCAGTTGCTGCATGCGGATGGTGATTATTTTGTGCTTTGTCATGCGGGGGAGCCTCTTACCATTTTCTTGGTCGTGGTGACCGTACTGTCCGCAGCACTGGCAATTTACACATACATGAACATGCCTGAAATTCCTGATCAGCAGGCATCAGGTTCAGGCAACAATAGTTTAGCTTCACGCCAGAACAAGCACCGCACCAGTGAGCGCGCTCCCGATATTTACGGGAATGTAAAATCCATCCCCGACCTGATTGCACCTCTGTACCGCTACTACGCAGACAATGTTCAAGTAGAAGAAGCATTACTTTCGATTGGCACTGGATACTTTGAGATTGATCCAGATCAAATTAAAGAAGGTGAAACCCCAATCAATACGATTGAGGGGGCGAGTTTAAGTGTTTATGAGCCAAATACACTAACCACTGGTACTGCACAGATTCAGATTGGCGAAGCATTTACTGATCCGCCAATTGTAGCCAAGCAGGTGAGTTCGGTTGATGGCAAACAGAAGTTGATTTCGCCAAACTCGGCAATGCTAACTTATAAAAACACAAGCTTCTCTGACAATAAAATCACTGTTTCAAGTGACGTTCAGCGTTTTGAAAATGACATCAGTTACAACTTTTTTGGACCAATTAGATGGACTGTGACACCACGACCAGTTTACGCCAATTTCAGTGACCACTTTGTCAGTGGTGAGCAAATCATTATTGAAAATGCGATCTATGGCTCAGCACCGAATATCAATATCTCTGGAACAACTGATGTTGATGCTACCGGCGTACTCACTATTGCTTCAGCGACAAATATTATTGATCCTGAGAAATATAAAAAGATTCGCATATCTTCGCTCACAGTTGATGATTTGGTTGAAGGCCAACTTAGTTTGGCTGGCGAATACTCTGTTTCTAACATTGTGAAAACAGGCTCAACTGGCGCATGGTTTTATGAAGTTACGCTTGATTCAGGCTATCAAGAAGTTAATATCAACTTTAGCCGAATGTCAGCGGACGGCACTGGTATTTTATCTGCTGTTTTAACTGACCATGATGAGAATATCGACCTAAGCGGCACATATACCATCTCGTCGGTTTCTACAAATGAAATCACACTAGTCAGTCCATCTTCGGTAAATCCTGATTGGCTGCTTTTGCCAACCTTAACAGCGCAACAAATCGCAGATATGTTTGGGCGAGGCGTGACTTTTAAGGGCACGGATGAAAACTATGTCGGCTGGTACTACGCTGGAAATAAAGACACAGAAGGCATGTTGCTGAACTTCCTGGCAGCCAACGGTATTTATCAGGGAGATCAAGCCAAGCAGGTGGCGGTTGAGGTTCAATATCAGCAAGTTGTTGATGGTGTGCCGACTGGTGAAATCTACTCATCTGGCGTGGTGATGCAGGGCAAGGCCAACAACCGTGATCAGGTGGGTGCAACCGTACGTGAGACATTGCCGTTTACCGGTCAATTCCGTTTCCGTGCCAAGCGTATTAACGATAATGGCAGCAGCGCAAATCTGATTGATGATGTAGTGTTTGAAAGTGCTTATAGTTTCTATGAAACGAAAAAGTTGGCTTATGAGCATGACACCACGATCAGGTTAAAACGCCTTGCCATTGGATCAGGGACTAATGCATCAGAACTTAATCTGCCAGTAACCCGAAAGCTTTATTCATATCGTGATGGTATCCAGTCAACCGAGCGCATCCCGACCAGTAACTTTGCAGACATCATTATCAACATGGCCCTCGATCCATTCATTGGCCGTTTTGGTATATCTGAAATTGATGTTCAGTCGTTGTATGAACTATCAGATGAAATAGAAGCTTATTTCGGTACACAAAAAGCATGTGAGTTTAATTACACTTTCGACAACAAGAACAGCAGTTATCAAGAGATGGCCTTTGCTGTTGCCGAAGCGGTTTTCTGTACCGCACGCCGGGAAAATGGAAAACACTTTTTCACCTTTGAGAAAGAAACACCAAACTCTTTGATTTTGTTCAACCACCGAAATATTAAGCCGGAAAGCCTAACCAAAACCAATCTGTTTGGGGCGCCAGATGAATATGAAGGTATTGAATTTAAGTGGCGTGATGCAGCTGATGATTATGCTGAAGCAGTGATTAAGCTGCCACACGATGGCTTAGCTAATTACAAAACTATTGAAAGTAATGGTGTGACTAATGCAATTCAGGCGCATTTTTTAGCACATCGAGCTTGGAACAAGATGCAGTTCAATCGTAAAACCATTGAATTTACTGCATACGGTGAAGCTGATCTGGTGACGCGCAATGACCGCATTGCTATCGTTGATGATGTTTTTAAGATGCTCGGCAGCGGTGAGGTTGAGGCACAAAACAATACAGTCTTAACTTTAGATAATGATGTCAATCTTAAGGAAGGTGAAAGTTATGTAATTCACCTTCAGTTAAAGGACGGATCAGTTGATGTTATTAATATTGTTAATCAACTTGATAAAAATCAGGTGCGGTTGGCGCGAATACCGCTCATGCCGCTAGTTATAGACAAAGTGGTGAATGCCACCTATAGCATCACCAAAGCAAGCAGTCGGGAAAGCGAAGCCTATTTGATTCAGGAAAAATCACCAAGCGGAACTTTTGAAACCGGAATAACCGCAATCAAATACGATAGACGCTACTACAGCAACGACAAAGATCATATAAACAATTTGATTTAACAGCCACCTTCGGGTGGTTTTTTTAATGCCGGAGAGAAACATGGCTGATCAACCAGTTACGAGAGAAAAGTTAATTAATGCCGATATTGATGTGGATAATCTTGGCAAGGCGGTTAATGAGCTGGGTGTTGTTAATCCGCGTTATGGCAATTCATATAAAACAATCCCTCAGATTGCGCGTGAATATGATAAAAATAGCGGCACAAAAGGCTTTAACACGCTTGCAGAGTTTGAAGCAGTTAAAGCAACTATTCCAGCGCACACCGTTATTAATATTGGCGAAGCGGGTCCGAATCAGGGGCAGAATTTTTGGAACGGTACAACCCTAACCAAGAGTGCTTATGATCCGCTAGCTCAGGCGAAAGCTTACACAGATACATATGCACGTTCACAGGCATACGATAACACGCGCCATTTGGATACATACGACAAAGAGGGTCGTGTAAGTGTTCGTTTTAATGCTGATGCAACCCTTGCAAAAGGATTTCCGCTTGAAGCTGTAGATCGATTAGCTATTATTGATATTTATAGAAATGGTGAGGACAGTACGGTTGTTCAAAAAATCACTATTGTTGATCGACTTATTTTGGTTAGACGTAAATTCGAGGGGGTATGGTCTGATTGGGAAATACCAGCAATAACGCGTGGTTACGATAACACGCGCCATTTAGATGATTACACTAGAGATGGGCGTTTTACGCTAAGATTTTATTCCGATGCAACCATTGCAAAAGGATTTCCACAAGAGGCTATAGGGCAGACAGGCTATCTAGAAGTGACGCGAAATGGTAATGATGCTGCGGTCTACCAACAATTATCATTAGCTTCAGGGTTGATTTTAACCCGCAACACTGCTTCAGGTGTTTGGTCATCGTGGGACACTCCCAAAACCAATCGCTTCCTACCATCGTCCACAAACATAAAAACATTAGCCCTAAGTTTGCAGCGTAGTGTAATTTTATCCATGACTTCTAACGGTGGAACGATTGCAAACGGTTATCCGTATGAGGGCGCTCAAGGAACTATCGAGGTTTTTGCAAATGACGACTGGTCTGCAAAAACAATTCGCTTTACATCAGTAAACCGCCAGACATGGATTTGCACTTATCGAGATAACACTGGCACAGGTACATGGTCAGAATGGGTGCGTTTAGATTATAACGATGGTGGAATTTTTGGGGTTTTAGATAAAGCAAAAACAACACTGTTTGACTTTAATGATATTTCTTCCGTTGACTCTACTACGTTAAATGCCCCTATAAAAATCGCATATTCCGCGAGTAATTTAACTCAAGTTCAGCCATACGCAGGATTTTCATCGCCTACAGCAGTTTTATCAACAGTAGGTGGCGGTGCTGCTCTAACCTCTATCGCATCAACAGCGTTGTCGTGTCGGTACAAAACAACTGCTAATTTGCTTACTGGCGTAAATCAGACGTTGGCTATTGCTTTTTATCATGATGATAATTCAGCGATTCATAGTATTTTTTCTCAGACATCAGCAGGACAAACTGGGCGACTACAGATTGCAGCAAACTGTTATTTCAATGGGTCTGCGCTCACTTACGAGAAAGACTCATTGTGTGTTTTCTTAGGTGGTGTGACCGACGGTTTGGGGTTTAATGGCTCTGTTAAGAAAGGTCAATTATTAAAAGGATGGAATACTCTTATTCTGCAAATTGGTGACGGTTCAAAAGCCTCTAAGTTTCTAGCGAACGGTAAACTAGTAGATACATTCACGTCTACGATCTATAACGGTGAATCCGTTATTTTCCCAGAATTAGTTTCAAGTACAAAATCGCTAGTTAAAATAGGTCGTATAGTTGCTCATAAGGATATTCTGTCTGATAACGCAATAGATCAGCTACACCAGTGGTTAGTTAGGCCGTACAAAGCACCTGATAAATATCTAATTTCTCCTTACGAATTATCAAGAAAACCTGTTAAGCATACAGCAATTAGCGGAATCACATTAGCTTCGAGTCTTGCTGTAGGTTGTATGATAGCCTCTGATGATGGTTCATATATGAGTCGAGATGTGCTCTATGCGTTCAATCCAGATATGCAACTTCAGATCTACTCCACCACTAAGATTATGACTTTTATGGTCTTAATGGATATGCAGCCAAGTTTGAATGAAGTTCTAACTAGAACTGAGTTCGATCCTGCAATAGGGTCAGGTGCAAACCTTGATGTGGGGGATCAGATTTATCTGCGAGATGCTTTATATAACTTGATGCTTCCATCCTCAAACGTAAGTGCTCGGATGATTGCTCGTACATTTGGACACAAGTTACTCATTAAAGATGGTGTGGTTGGCGGTACAGACACTCAGGCTGTAGCTCGATGGGTAACTCAAATGAACTTAAAAGCTGCTGAAATTGGGATGACGGATACATTGTATGCTACCCCAGATGGAAACGGGGCTGACAAATCAACTGTTATCGACCTACTCAAAAAAGGCAACTACGCACTCAAGTATTCATTCTTAAATAAAGTGTGGAACACAAAGAGATACACATTAGACGTTTTTGGGTCAAATCCTAGAGCTATCGTAGTGACTAACTCTAATACGCTTCTTGAGAATGATTACACAATTGGCGGTAAAACTGGCTCAGCTACTTTGACTAACTTGGTTGCTGTTCATCAGCTGCCAGACTTGCAGAAGTTGGTGACAGTAGTGCTGCACTCTGCAAATACTGTTGATCGCAATGCGGATACTATGTCAATGGTGAATGTAGCTTTGGCTAGATATTAATAAAATAGATTAGTTTTAAAAACCCATCGAAAGGGGTTTTTATTGCGCGTAAATAACACCCAACAAACCACCACCAACCCTGATCTCATTAAAGATCGGGGTTTTTATTACCAAAATTTAGGGGGCGCAATGTCGAATGACTACACAACTGATCCACCGATAGCAACAGCAGGGCAGCTCATTGTTATCTCAGACAAGATCAACGACATATCCAAAAACATGGATAAGCTCGCTGAAATGCCCCAAAAGCTCGACCGTATGAACATGCAGCTGGAGCAGCTCAATAAGGAGCATCAACAGACACGAAATGACTTAACTCAGACTCGTGACAATCTTCAAGAAGATTTAGACCAAGCAAAGTCAAACTTCAAAAGTGAGATTAAGCAGCTCAGAAATGAAGTTGATCCAAAGTTTAAGGAAGTGGATTCACAGATCAGGGTGCTGCATGAGAGTAAAACCAAGATTGACAGTATTACCAACCTTGTGCGCTTTGGTGGCATTTTCTTAGCTGGCCTATTTGTAGTCGCTTGGAATACTCAGACGAGCAAAACAGACACGGTAAACACTCAAACCATGGCCAACAGACAATCCATCCAAGTTCTTGAAAAGCAGTCCGATCAGCTTTTAAGAACGGTTGAAGAAATCCGCAACAAACTATATGAGCGAAATACGAGAGAGGAAAAATGAAATTAATCCAAGAAAGTGCACTTCAGTACTTATCCGTAAAGCTCCCGCTATTGGGGGCTTTTTTAATGCTTGTGCTAATTCCTGCATTGCAGTGGGCTTTGGATTTTCAAGTGATTCCACAACAACATCATGCCTTGGTTGTCGGGATTATCATTCCAGCACTAGCATGGATTGGTAAAAAGATTGCACAGCCTGAATTACATCAATCTACAAGTTCAGCGCAGATCCAAGCCTTTGCAAGTGTGCTACCAACTCAGAAGAAAAACTTCGTACTTGGATCAAGGTCATTAACAAATCTACAGGGCGTTCATCCTGATTTGGTGAAAGTGGTCAAACGAGCCATTCAAATCTCTGAATGCGATTTCACTGTAATCGAAGGTATGCGCACCGCAGCAAGACAAGCCAAACTTGTAAAACAGGGTGCAAGTCAAACCAAAAATTCACGGCATTTAACAGGCCACGCAGTTGACTTGGGCGCATGGGTAAATGGCACAGTGACATGGGACTGGAAATACTACTACCAGATCGAAAAAGCCATGAAGCAGGCAGCCAAAGAACTCAACATTCCGATTGAATGGGGTGGTGACTGGAAAACCTTTAAAGATGGCCCACACTTTCAATTACCATGGGGATATAAATAATGACCACATTAACTATTACCGGTGCGCTTTCTAATTTTGTTGACACTGTAGATGTTGGGCGTGAAATTTATCAAACCGCCACAAATGCTATGGATGCAGCCGAGAAAGAGCGTGAATCTGGTGCCGACAAGAAAGCATGGGTACTGGCGTTCGTAAAATCATTTATCACTGATCTTGGTCAGAATTGGGAACGATGGGCGAGAGTCATAATTACCTTTATTGACTTTGCGAAGTCGGTATTTAATAGTAAGCGTTATTAAGAATGAAGCCCTCAAGTGAGGGCTTTGGTGCAAACCCTACGCAACAAGGCGTGTTTGGGCTTGCTGTTTTAGAATACATTAAATTATTAAAATGTGGATAAATACTAATCCAAACGGTTTGCAATCTCGCTTGCAGTAGCATTGTAGTAAACCATCAAGCTGCGTAAATCCTTGTGACCAATCATTCTAGCCAAGTCTAAAACTTCAAGCTTTCTAGCAAGTCTGGTGCATGCCTCATGCCTTGAATCATGGAAATGCAAATCTTCAATTTCACACTTATCCCGCAACTTTCGCCAAAGCGTATCGAAACTGGCATCTTTCACAGTAAATACATTATGGCTATCTATTCCCCTCATCAATTCAAGTAGTTCAACAGCACGCTTTGACAGGGGCACATGTCGTTTGGTTCCATTCTTTGTTTCATTCAAAGTCACATATCTATTCTTTAAATAAACCCGATCCCAAGTTAGTCCGCGTATCTCACCAGCGCGCATTGCTGTTTCAAGCGCAAGCAAAAAGGCAATTATAATTTGCTGAGTAAAGTTCTCGGGTGTCTGATTGTTGAAGTCAGCCGCAAGGCAAAGCCGATCAATTTCATCCTCTATGATTCGTCTGTCACGGTGTGCGGGCGGTGGAGGCATCTTTAAGTCACTCATAGGTGACTCATATACCCATTTCCATTCTGTGCGTGCTACTGTAAACAAAGCTGACAGTATATTCCCCTCACGCCTAACCGATGCAGGCTTGACTGTTTTTAGCCTAGTATCACGCCACACCACAAAGTCATCTGTAGATATTTTGGCAATGTGCTTCTTACATAGTTTAGGAAAGTTTTTCTGAAATGCCTTGAATCGTTTAATTTCAGAATCACAACCTTTGTGCTTTGGGCACACTTCTGCAATGTATCTTTCAATTGCACAATTTAATGTATAATCAGGTAGCTTTCCGCGTGATAACTCTCTTAATTCAGTTTCACGTTTAGATGCCCATGCGCGAGCCTGAGTCTTAGTGTCGAATGTCGCACTTTCCCGAGTACCATTCACACTAATCTCAGCTCGCCAAGCATCACCCCTTTGTCTAAAGGTGGCCATAATTTTTCCTTTAAAATGTTGTGGCGTAAATTTGGCGTAATCAATATAGAATGAATAATAGGGAATAATAAGGAAACATTAAACTATTGAATTGATTGGATAGACTTAAAGTTATAAAAACAAAGGAAAAATAAGAAAAAATATGGAATAGTAAGGAAACCGTAAATTTTGGAAAGTGCCCGCTGAGCGCACCAAATTAGTATATAAGCATTGAACTGTAATATAAAAAATAGTTGAAAAGTATATAAAAAATTAAGATAAACATTCGATCTTATTTGCCATAGCCTGATCACGTTTTTCAGCATATAAAACTCACATATTTTAAAACTGAAAAATCTGAGGGCAGCCTCGTGGGCTATATCGTTAAACTCATTCCAGAAAACTTATATTTTGTTCCGCATGATAATGAAATTGGTACCACGGAATTTCGCAGTAAAGCCGTCGCAGAAGGTTTGTTCTACGATTATGCTGAAGCAACAGCAATGGTAAAGCTATACAATAAAGATATGCTGCAAGATGTTGATTATGAAATTGAGTTAATTGAATAATCGTCGACTTCTTATTATTTGAAAGTATCGCCAAGTTATGCAGAAGCTAATCGCAAAGCTGGAGCTTTTAACCGCATAAAATTATGCCGTAACTGAAAATTAAATCAATTGAAATTTTGCTGTGTGAATGTGTTGAAATGTAGTGGGCTATTGCAGCAAAAAATAAGTTTCACTATATTAAAACTACAGTAGGTCATTCAATGTAATAGACGCTACGATGCAGTTGGACGGATCAATGACAGCTCGTTGAGTTTGTAACTCTTGTTCAAACAATAAAATCAGCACTAGCCTTCCAACATAAAAAAACTCGCAGCAATGCGAGTTTTTTCTGTGCTAGAATGAAAAACAAGCAAATTTACTGTGGTTTTGTAAGTTGTAAATAAAATTTTAAAAAATATGTGTTTGAATTTATTAGATAATTTAAATTTAGTTTAAAAAAATACTACATTGTCAAACAATCTAACAACTCACTTTTTTAAAAAATTTATAAGCTATGGTATAAAAAATTTCCGTCAAGAAAAAGGGAACAACAATGACGCAAATCATCGATATTAAAGTTAAAGACCAGTTTAGCCATATTTACGAAGCAAAAGCATTGCTACGTAATATCCCAGAAACTTCATTGGCAGCGGGTTTGGCACTATTTCACAAAATTGAACACATTATTGTGGAAGGTGAAGTGATTTTACCAAGCATCGAACTTTTGTTTGAAAGCCGCGAGTCTGATAGTATTTTCCGTGTGTTGGAGTAAATATTTGTGAGACTACTTTATTTTTAGAAAAGCTCATTTCGATGAGCTTTTTTGTGCGCAGGATTTTTAAAGCACACGTAAATAAAGTGCTCATTAAGTGTAAAACATATCGCTTTAAACCGTCTGATCTTCTACAAGTTGGATATTTACATCGTATTTATCAAACTCTTGAATAATTTTTTGAATGACCGCTTGCCCAATGTCATCATCGGGTTGAAAACTCAACTCTTGATTGGTTTGACTATCAAAACATTCAATTTGCAAGATTTGCCAGAGCTGGGCATCTGTACTTTGTTGAATCACTATGCGTCGCGGTTGTAAATGTGCTGAAATTTGACGCGGCAACACATTGGTAATCGCTAACTGTATTTGGCTTTCCTGATCTTTTGGGCTTAAAAAGGTAATCACCCAATTGCCAACTTTACTGAGTTGCATTGGATTGTCATAAGCATCAAACGCTAAAAAAAATGCATGATTCATCATGACCCTGTGCCTCAACAATTCTGGAAAATACTATATCGCTGATTTTTATGAGTCGGGGCTATGCCGCTAAAGTCTTAGCTTTTATAGGGATAATGAATCTAAGGTTTAGATGTGGATTTATATGTGTTTTTAAAGTGTTGAAAAGTAATAAAAATAAATTAATCCATATATCCCTGAGCATGGTTTTAATTGTTAAAAAGACTTAAAACTAAGTAAAAAAATCTAAGCTTTAAGTCGGATTAAGCTTTTGTAGGGAGTGATTGATTTGCTGCAAAATCTGATTGAGTGCTTTCGGTGGTAAACGAGTTTCTTGCAAAGAGGTAATCCATTGCATTTGGCAGAGTTTTAAGCTGCGAATATCCTGAGCTTGTAAAATTCGCTGAATCAGTTGTTTTGCCATTAATCCACAATGACGCTGCAAAGTATCCATCATGAGAAATTTTACATCTTCAAAACTCAAAGCGGTAATTTCAGGCTGTATTTCTGCTTGGGGTTCAGGTTGTTCAGCGGGCTGTTCTGTATTGATGGCAGCTGCAACACGTGCTTCTAAATATGCAGGAACTGAATTTACTTGAAGATGTTGGGTGTGGATTGGTTCTGCCAAACTTTCAGCATGCGCTTGCGGGGTGCTGCTTGCAAGTTGGCTATGAATTTCTGTGTGTAAAGTGGTAGATGATGCCTCTTGCCCTTGTTGCAGCAGAATGTTAGCCGTTTGCTCTTGGTGTTGCAAAGTGTCTTGCTCAAGCGCAGCAGGGGCAATCAGGTGCATATCTAATAGCTGTTCAATCAATTCAGGTGGTGCAAGACGTTGCTTGAACTGATCTCCGAGTAAATCAAAATCTTCAGTACCAATCAGTACCAATAAACGACGTTGACGTGCATTTAAATCACGTGTGCGCTGTTGTAATGCATCTAGACCGAGTTGAGTTTTTTGATAATTAAACATGAGCCTTAATTTATTTCCCCAATAAATTAAGGCAAAGCATAGACTTTGAAAATTACAATAATATGAATAATTTATGACAGGTAAATGCAATAGGATTCACTTGAAACATTTATAAAGTCAAAATGCTGGTATTTTCGAGCGCCTTGCGTAAGTAAGGATCTAAATCTTCTTGTCTTAATAACCATTGCACATAATCGGCAGGAAGGTCGGCAATTGCCGTACCACGATGTTTACCAAAATTGATAATTTGTGGAATACGTGCTTCTTCTGAGGCGATATAGAGTTCTTCAATACTTTGAATTTGTAGTTGATGAACTTCATGCATCAAAATATTGGCCGTTAAAATAATATCCATATCGGCACGATGCGCTTTTTTAATCATATCACGCGCTTTTTCGCTGCCTTTGGTAATCATATAAATTAAAGCTGAAATATTGTGTGCTTCAGCATTCGGCCATACACGACGTGCAAGTGCTAAAGTGCAAATGGCTTTAATTTTAGAAGTATCCACACCACATTTTTCTAAAGCGCGAATATCGTAATCAATATTATGCCCAATAATATAGGTGGTTTCGGCAGGTAATTCGAAACTACTGTAATGCGGTTGATCAATTAAATCTGATTCTAAAATATGATGTACCGCCATCGCTGCGAATGAAATTGGCTCATCGACTTGATATAACTGATCGAAAATTTGACTTTTATCTAGACTGATTTTGCCATCTTGAATTTGAATGGGGGCGTAGGCAATCTCAATGGGTTGTCCATTTAAAGTATGGGTTTCAGTGTCGAGAATAATTGCCTGCATGTCCTGATTCGCTTGCGTCATTCAATAAAAATGCAATCTAACATTAGCCGCTGCGTATGACAAATTGAATTGAAATTTAATAGGCACTTGTATATGTGATCAATTTACTTATTTTTTCCGTAAGTGTTTAATTTTAAATAAAATAAACTTGCATATTAATTGTTGAAATCTTGCCTGATACGATAAAAAAGCGTACAAATAAAGATTGCGAAGGATGCAATTAATAAGAATATGAAGACAAGGGTAAGCAAATGAAAAAAATATGGTTAAGCGTGGCTTTGGCCAGCAGCAGTTTGTTTTTAACCGCCTGTAATGATGATCATGACGATACGAGTGTTGTGGTTGTTGAGGATGGTATTCCGAAATATAATTTTAGTGCCCCAGTCGTGAAAACAGAGCTTTATCGGGATCAGGGTGAAAATGCGAATAATCTTTTAAATGCAGTGAGTTCATCTAAAACATTGATGACATATAAAATGTTAGGGGTAAATGGACAGGAAACTCAAGCAACTGCACTTGTTTTTACCCCTCAAACAGTTAAACCTACGGGCGGATGGCCACTTGTAGTTTGGGCACATGGCACAACAGGCGTGGCAGATGCGTGTGCACCAAGTCGTCAAGGTTTAAATGGAAATGAGTACTTCATTGCTAAACTATTGGCAGCAGGTTATGCCGTTGTTGCACCCGACTACGAAGGTTTAGGCGAACCGAGTGGTAAAGAATTACATCCATTCTTGAATTTAAAAAGTGCAGCTTATTCGATTACAGATGCTGTTGTCGCTGCAAGCAAGCTTTTGGGTAATACTGCAGAAACGCGATGGAGTGTAGTTGGACATTCACAGGGTGGACATGCGGCTTTAGGTGCAGCACAGTATGCATCGCGGGCGCAGTTAAATTATAAGGGTGCCATAGCTATCGCACCTGCATCAAATTTAGCGTTGGTATTGGCGGGTGGTGAACAAAAAGCGGCTCAAGAGCCAGATGTAATAAAGAAAGCACAGACACTTGTGCCACTAGATACGTTTACTGCTCTAATTGCTGCGGGGCTAAGAAATACTGCTCCAACCTTGCAATATTCTGAAATATTTGTGTGACCAACAGATCAACTTGCTGCTCAGGCAGAGTCTATCTGTTATGAGGCATTAGGTGAGAGTATGGCTCAGTCAATGCTAACGCATGTAAAGACGTATGGAACATTGGATGGTTATCCACGTACTCAACCAAATTTCATGACGACCATCCCTGAAGTTAAAGATTTCTTAACCAATGATTCACAGCCATTAAAAGTGAAAATCAGTACGCCTATATTTATTTATCAAGGAACGGCTGACCCAACTGTACCGAAACAAGTCACGGATTACTTGGTTCAGTCAGCTCAAGGGATGGGAACTAAAATTCATTACGTCACTGATCAGGATTTACCTGTAGAGCAAAAATGGAACCATGGTACTGTGTATGTGAATAATATGGATGAGATTGTCAAAGATGTTCAATCACTAAAGCCTATTCAATAAGTTGTTGAATTACGATAAAGATTGATTTGACCTAAAATAGCTCGTGTTTTATCTGAAACATGAGCTATTTTTATGTAAAACTGAGCAAAGTTCATTCTCTCAGTTCACAAACTTTATGCTACAATACGCGCCAATCTTAGCACGGCTTAAAAGCCCTAAATTAATAGGACCTCGCTAATGTTTGCCAATATTTCTATTGCCGAATTTGATCCAGAATTAGCTCAAGCGATCACCAATGAAGATGCGCGCCAAGAAGCTCATATTGAGTTAATTGCTTCTGAAAACTACTGCTCACCTGCAGTAATGGAAGCTCAAGGTTCAAAACTTACCAATAAATATGCAGAAGGCTACCCAGGCAAACGCTACTACGGCGGTTGCGAATACGTAGATATTATTGAACAATTGGCGATTGACCGTGCTAAAGAACTCTTTGGTGCAGATTATGCTAACGTTCAACCACACGCTGGTTCACAAGCAAACTCTGCAGTTTACTTAGCTTTACTTAACCCAGGCGACACTGTGTTAGGTATGAGCTTGGCACATGGTGGTCACTTGACTCATGGTGCAAAAGTAAGCTTCTCAGGTAAAACATATAACGCTATCCAATATGGTTTAAACCCAGAAACTGGCGAAATTGATTACGAAGAAGTTGAGCGTTTAGCGCTTGAACACAAACCACGCATGATTGTTGCGGGTTTCTCTGCGTATAGCCAAATTGTAGATTGGCAGCGTTTCCGCGACATCGCAGACAAAATTGGTGCTTATTTATTTGTAGATATGGCACACGTAGCAGGTCTAGTGGCTGCAGGTGTTTATCCAAACCCTGTGCAAATTGCTGACGTAACGACTACGACAACTCACAAAACATTGCGTGGCCCACGTTCTGGTCTAATCCTTGCGAAAGCAAACGAAGAGATCGAGAAAAAATTACAATCTGCTGTGTTCCCTGGTAACCAAGGTGGTCCATTAGTACACGCAGTTGCAGCAAAAGCAATTTGCTTTAAAGAAGCAATGGCGCCTGAATACAAAGCGTATCAACAACAAGTTGTTAAAAATGCGCAAGCGATGGCTGAAGTTCTTATTGAACGTGGTTATGATGTAGTATCTGGTGGTACGAAAAACCACTTGTTCTTGCTTTCTTTAATCAAGCAAGATATTACAGGTAAAGATGCAGATGCATGGTTAGGTGCTGCGCACATTACTGTAAACAAAAACTCTGTACCAAACGATCCACGTTCTCCATTTGTAACTTCTGGTATCCGTATCGGTACTCCAGCGGTAACTACACGTGGTTTTGGTGAAGCAGAAGTACGTGATCTTGCAGGTTGGATTGCAGACATTCTTGACAGCAAAGGTGACGAAGCTGTAATTAATACTGTAAAAGCAAAAGTTGAAGCTGTTTGCGCGAAATTCCCAGTTTACGCAAAATAAGCACAGCCTTGAGAAAAGCCCCTCAAGGGGGCTTTTTTTATGGATGTAAAAAATTGATTTTTCGTTCAATAAGCTGAATTTCTGTTATAACTTAAGCGTATTGAATATGATTGTAGGCAAGCTGATGATGACAGTATTGTCGGAATGACAGGAATAAAAGTAAATGATTAGACCAAAGATTATTATTTCAGAACAAGATTTGCACCGTTTGGAAACGATGCTTGAGCATCAACCTAAATTGACGCCAACGATGCAACATCTAGAAGATGAATTGGCACGTGCTGAAGTGGTTGCGCCACAAGATGTACCGAATAATGTGGTGAGCATGAATGCCCGCGCATTGATTACCATTGCACCTGCAAAAGAACCGACTGAAATTACCTTGGTTTATCCGCATGACTTTAAAGGTGAGAAAGGGCAGGTGAATGTGGTTGCACCTGTCGGGACTGCCATTTTAGGTTTAGCTGAAGGTCAGGAAATTGAATGGCCACAGCCCGATGGTCATATGATGAAAGTCAAAATTGAGAAGATTTTGTATCAGCCAGAGCGTGAAGGCGATTATTTATAATCTGTTTATCATCCTGCGTTAGGAACATTGAAAGCCATGTTGATCATGGCTTTTTTATCAAATGGAGCGTAAAACTCTGTCCTTCAGGTCAGAGATATAAGCGACACGACATGAAGTGTCGTTTGATTTAACTAAGGACTATTTTCCTTGAGTTTTGATTGTTAATATAAGTACATGAAAACCCTTAAATTACGTATAAAAGACAAACATTGCAAGGTGTTAGACCAACTAGCATCAGAAGTGAACTTCGTCTGGAATTATGTCAATGATTTAGGGTTTAGGCATTTGAAGCGGAAAGGTGAATTTCTCTCTGCTTTTGATATTGCCAAATATACGAAAGGCACATCCAAAGAATGTAATTTACATAGTCAAACCATTCAGGCTGTAACTGAAGAATTAGTCACCCGAAGAAAGCAATTTAAAAAGGCAAAGCTGAAATGGCGTGTCAGCAATAAAAAATCAGCAAGGCGCTCTTTGGGATGGGTTCCCTTTAAAAAGGTGGCTATCAAATATGCCACTGGATATGTCCAGTATGGAAAACACCAATTTAAGCTTTGGGATAGCTACGGTTT